>JACRNI010000145.1 GCA_016234925.1 Deltaproteobacteria bacterium
CGGATGTTTTGAAATGGGTAAGAGGCGGAGCTGCTACAGGATAATGGCGTACAGCGACAGTTTCTGCACTGTCTGTCCTACAGGTAAGACAATAGATTATGGCATCCCAAACCATTATGAATTTAAACTTCCGGGCAATACATCCGCAAAGACATTAAAAGAGATCAAACCATCCATGTTTGAAGTTATTGGAATACCTGTATTTGACAGCAGCGGTAAAGTTTCTATGGTAATGGAACTTGTTATGGATATATCTGAAAAGGGTATTGAAAAGATAAAATCACAAGAGATTATGTGTCATATAGAAAAAATGGCAGCGGTCGGGCAGCTGGCAGCAGGGGTTGCCCATGAATTAAACACCCCGCTTGCGACCATATCCATTGTTTCTCAGGAATTAAGCGGTATTCTAGATAAATGTGGAGAGGGCAAGGTTCATAAAGATGAATTAAAGGATTATTTTTCTGATATGGAAAGTGAGATAAAAAGGTGCAAGACAATAGTAGAAGACCTCCTGAATTTTTCCAAGAAGCATGTCTATGAACGGATAGAAACAGATGTTAATAGTCTGGTGCCAAAGGCAGTGAACCTGATTCAAAGAGGCAGCGGTTACAAGGATGTTACAATACTAATATATCTGGATAGTGCCATGCCGATTATAAATACAGACCCTGAAAGGTTTAAACAGGTTATATTCAATTGCCTTAAAAATGCTGTAGAGGCGGTTATTGATAAAGAGGATGGGAAGGTTATTGTGACTACCTCTAAAGAAGGTAATTTTATTAAGGTAAATATTTGCGATAATGGTTCAGGCATTTCAAAAGATGACCTTAAAAAGGTTTTTGACCCGTTTTTTACAACAAAATCTGCTGGCAAGGGTACAGGACTTGGTCTTTCTGTGAGTTATGGGATTATGAGAGACCTGATGGGTGATATAAAGATAGAGAGTGATGCAGAGGAAGGAACAACAGTGTCGCTTCTTCTGCCAGCAGAGTAGATAGCAACATTCTGCGAATGTTGAATTGTAAATTGAAGATTGGAAATTGGAAATTTTAAAATCGTTGATTTCAAATTTACAATTTAAAATTTACAATTTTCATTTTTCAATGGAGCGAAGCAACATGAACATCCTTATAGTTGATGATGATGAGTTATTCAGAAAGAATATGTCAAAGGCGATGATAAGAAGGGGTTATGATGTCGGCTGCGCAAAAAACGGAGAAGATGCTGTAAATATAGCGGCAGGCAGACCGTTTGATATGGCGTTTATTGATATGAAGATGCCGGGCATGAGCGGCATTGATGTTATAAGGGAATTACAAGAAATAGCCCCTGAACTGAAGAGTATAGTCTTAACAGGCTACGGCAGTATATCAAATGCTGTAGAGGCCATGAAGATAGGGGCATATGATTATCTTATCAAACCATGCGGTATAGAAGAGATAGAGGAGAGAATCAGGACTATATATCAGGAATTTTTTTCTCAAGCAAAAGATTTAGAAGGAGATTTAGAGATATACCAAGGTATTGTGGGTAATAGTCAACAGGTAAAAAAAATGATTACTGCTATTCAAAAGGTAAAGGATTATCAGATTCCTGTTTTTATATGCGGTGAGAGCGGTACAGGCAAGGAACTTGCTGCAAGGGCGCTGCACTTTGACAGCATAAGGAAAGGTCATCAGTTTGTTGCGATAAACTGTGCATCTTTAAAGCCTGAACTTCTGGAGAACGAACTGTTCGGGCATGTGAAAGGCGCGTTTACAGGCGCTACAGATAATAAAGATGGATTGTTCAAAGTTGCAGACCGCGGAACTCTGTTCATAGATGAGATAGGCGATATGAACCTGACTGTTCAGGCAAGCCTCTTGAGATTTTTGGAAACAGGGATATTTAGGCCTTTGGGCAGCACAAAAGAGAGCAAGGTTGATATAAGGATAATAGCAGCAATAAATAAGAATATTGAAGAAGAGGTAAAGGCAAAGAGGTTCAGGCATGACCTCTACTACAGACTGAATGTATGCAGGATTGATTGCCCGTGTTTAAGGGACAGAAAAGAAGATATACCTATGATTGCAAGGTATTTTCTTTTATCTTCGCCTCTTGCAAAAAAGAGGTCAATTGTTATTTCAGAAGATGCGATGGATTTATTGATGGCATATCCATGGCATGGAAATATAAGAGAACTCTTCAATACATTAAGCAGGGCAATACTCCTTTCCAATTCACCGCGTATAACAAAGGGACTCATCAAGTCCATCCTTCCACAGCAGGCACAGCAGGCAGTTTTCACAGAAAGGAAGCCTTCCGTGAATCTGAAAGACACGGAGAAAAAACACCTTCTGGAAAGTTTAAATACCAATGGTTGGAATATCAGCAGGACTGCTAAAAACCTTGGCATAGACAGAAGAACCCTCCAAAGAAAAATAGCAAGGTATCAGATAAGACCGTGAATCATTGACCACTGACCGTGAAATCTGTAGAAACAGGTTTTAGAGACCTGATAAATTTAAGGTTAACACGGCTGAAGCCGTGTTTCTACGAGCCATGTTTCTACGCATCGTCTCTCATCCTTCGTCTATCTTCCCCACGCTTCCAGTCCCCTCTAACCCCTAATCCCTAACCCCTGCTTTTTTGCCGCATGCGGCATTATTGATATACTACACATATACTGCCTTTCTAATGCGTATTTAGACTGTTTGCAACCCATAATATCTTTAATTCCTCTAAACTGTTCAATACATTTCTGCCGCACCTCTTTAGAACCGCTGCATCCTTTGTATCTATAACTCATTTAAAACATTGAGTAATTTTAAGCACACCTTTTGGCATATCGTTTGCTAATATCAAATAAAGATATATCTTCATATTCTCTCCTCCAGAAAGAGAAAGAAGATAAAGGGGGATGAAAAATTTCTCATCCCTCTTTCCTCTTTAATTTAACATAAAGAAAGGCAGGTGATGAAATTAGGAAGGTTTTTTTGCTTCATGTCTTTACAGAACTAACAAAATCAATTCGGGAGGTAAAAATGAAAAGGAAATCTTTTGCAATATTAGCAGCAATATTTATGTTTTTTGTTATGAGCAGGGCGGCGAATGCAGGCATACCATTACTTAACATAGAAGGAGAAGGCGGCGGCGGCATTGTTCCATGGGCGTATCTTATCAATGCGCCAAAAGACGGCGCCATCGGCAAGCCATCGCTCGGCGCATGGACATGGATAAGCAATGGATACACTATAAACTTCTGGACATTGGGCTGGAGCCCTATGGACAGGCTTGAACTTGGTTTCGCATGGCAGAATCTGGATATAACTACTTTAAGAGACGACCTGAAGGGCGATAGTCAGATAGCGCTTGGCGCAGGGACAGCGCTTAATACAGGCGAAGATAATCTTCAGATGATTACAGCCCATGCCAAATTTCTCGTTCTTAAAGAAAGTGCATCCCTTCCTGCAATCGCTGTTTCAGTAGAATATAAGCAGGCGCTCAGCATTGATGAACTTGATGAGAACCTTACCCGCGGCGCAAGGTCTGTGCTTGGCGCCACAAAACCAAAAGTGCTTACATGGATGGGCGTTGATGATGATAAAGGTTTTGATATCAATCTTATGGCAACAAAACTCTGGAACCCGGGAATTCCTGTGCTTACAGCAGTTAATCTTCGCTATACACAAGCAAACCAACTTGGTTTTCTGGGCTTCTCAGATAATTGGAGTCTTCAGCCAGAAGTTACATTAGCAATCCTTCCGGAGGCAAATGTTGCAGTTGGTATAGAGTACAGGCGCAAGCCTGATGAACTTAAATCATTGAATGATTATCTAAAGGCAAACGGAGGCGCAGCCTCTGGTTATCGCGCCCTTGATGACTATACCTTTAAGGAGAATGATTTTGTAGATTTTTTTGTTGCCTATCTGCCAACGCCGAAACTATCAATAACTGCGGCAGTGGCGAATATCGGCAATGTAGTTCATAAAGAGACAAATGCAATTTGGGCATTTAATATAAAGTATGACTTTTAGGCAAGGTGTCTGGGGCGGATGGAAACGGTTTAAACGGTTCAAACTGTTTAAACGGTTAATAATCATCCGCCCCATTTTTAAAAACCAAAACCAGACAATTCAGGGGTTAATAGTTAGAAATAGGTGAGATGTTTAAACTAAGCAAGGCTGTAGAATATGCCATTAGAGGACTTGAATATCTTGCAATGAATCGAGAGAAGAAAGTCTATCCTCTTAATGATATGGCAAAGCAACTTGGCATCCCGCAAGGCTATCTTGCCAAACTCTTTCAGGAACTTGCAAAGAAAGGTTTTGTAAGGTCATATAGAGGTCCAAGCGGAGGATTTATGCTAGCTAAATCGCCTGAAGATATTACGCTTTTTGAGATAATAGAAAGTATAGAGGGTCCAATATATTCAGATAGATGTATTATAAAAAGTTTGTGCCCAAAAGATAAAAATTGTCCTGTTTATAATATATGGAAAAAAACACAGAAGGTATTTTTGGATTGTTTAAAGAGTTACACCCTTGAAGACATGGTTAAAATCAAAGGAATGAAGGGAATAGAGGGATAAATCTACATAGATGACCAATGAGGAGTTGATTGAGGTTGTCAGGTATTTGAGGACACTGGGAAAATAAAAGGAAATTTCTAATTTCTAAATCCTATTTGAAATAAAATGTCTAATAACTAAATCCTAATTTCTAATTAGACATTTAGTCATTGGACATTTCATTAGAAATTAGGAATTAGGATTTAGGGATTGTTAAAGAATTATATTCTGGGGGTAAATCAAACAAATGAAATCATTTTTTAAAAA
>JACRNI010000130.1 GCA_016234925.1 Deltaproteobacteria bacterium
AAATACATTTACCCTGAATATGCCGAGTCCGGGCACGCTGTATGCGAGGTCTACCTGATGCGCTTTTTTGTAAACCTCTTTTTGAGGCTCATTCAATATCCTCATTGCAATCTTGGCAATCTCATCAGGCGCAAGCCTTTCAGTCTTCGCCACAGGCACCAGACTGCCGTGAATCCTTAACACAGGTGGAAGCCCTGCCTTGAAATGCACATCTGACGCCTTTTCCTTTACTGCAAGGTTTAACACTGCATGTAAGTCAATCTCAGCCATTTTTTTTTTTTTTTTTATAATTCACGCTGAAAAATGCCCATCTGCTGCGTTGTCGCTGCGGCTTCTTCGCTCAACATACTGTAAAAGTATGCCTCGCTTGAAGCCTTGCTCCGCCTTGCATCTGTGCAATTTTTGAGCGTGAACTTGTCATAAAAACATTTTTCAGTATCAAATAATCTTATCCTTTTTTTTTGACATCCCAAAATGTTCCAGAATCTTTTTTTCTATCTCTGAAGATGTCTTTGTATTTTCTTTCAAATAAAGTCTTGCAGATTCCCTGCCTTGTCCAATCCTCTGTCCGCCGTAAGAATACCATGCGCCGCTTTTTTCAACAACGCCGATTTGCGAACCAATGTCAAGCATATCCCCTTCCTTTGATATGCCTTCATTATACAAAATATCAAATTCCGCGTCTTTGAACGGAGGCGCCATTTTATTTTTGACAATCTTCACCCTTGTTCTGTTGCCGACAACATCCTCGCCCTGCTTTATCTGCCCGATTCTTCTAATATCCATTCTTGCAGAGGCATAGAATTTTAAGGCATTGCCGCCTGTTGTTGTTTCAGGATTTCCAAACATTACGCCGATTTTGTGCCTGATTTGATTTATAAATATCATGCAGGTCTTTGACTTGCTTATTGTCGCTGTTAGTTTTCTAAGCGCCTGACTCATAAGCCTTGCCTGAAGCCCCATGTGGCTGTCGCCCATCTCGCCTTCAATCTCAGCCCGCGGGACAAGCGCTGCAACCGAATCAACCACAATAACATCCATTGCCCCGCTTCGGACAAGCGACTCTGCTATTTCAAGCGCCTGCTCCCCTGTGTCAGGCTGGGATATTAAGAGTTCTTCTATTTTTACGCCGAGTTTTTTTGCATATGCAATGTCAATGGCATGTTCAGCATCTATGAACGCTGCTGTGCCTCCATTTTTCTGCGCCTCTGCTATAATGTGAAGCGACAGGGTTGTCTTTCCAGAGGATTCCGGGCCGAATATCTCAACAACCCTTCCCCTCGGCACGCCGCCGATGCCCAATGCCATGTTAAGCGCCAGAGAACCTGTGGAGATTACTGCTATGTCGGCAATGGGCATATCTGCGCCAAGTTTCATTATAGAGCCCTTGCCGAACTGTTTTTCAATCTGGCTTATTGCCAGTTCTATTGCCTTGCCTTTATCAGATTGAGCCATAAAAACCTCCTCCTTTATATTTGAGTTTTAGGAGTTAGGGAGTTTAGGAGTTTCAAGTAGCGTCGGGGTTTATCCCCGACGAATTCGTTGCCCATAAAGGGCAACGCTACTGACTCCTTAACATCCTAACTTTATTTCTTTCAACTTTGTATAAACCGCGCCATTTGGGTTTAATTCGCTCTCAAACAAGATAATGCTTTTAACCATAAATTCGCCGATTGCAAAATCCTTTAATTTATCAATACCTGTTTTAAGTCCCGCGTCTTTATCAGCATACCTTATCCTGCCAAGCGTAAGATGGGGATGAAATTTTCTCTTTTCCTTTTCAAAACCTATGTTATTAAGTCCTTGCTCCAATCTTTCGCAGATATTATTGAGCAGATCATTGTGCGGCTTTATCCCAATCCATATAACCTTTGGGTTATTTAGATTTGGGAAAGAGCCGACACCCTCTGCTGAAAGCATAAATTGACTTATGCCATTGCAGGCATTTTCAATGCAAGGATTTATTTTATCTATCACATCCTCTTGGACATTGCCAAGAAACTTTAATGTAAGGTGGGTATTTTCTGGTTTTGACCAAGAAACCTTTGCCTTGCAGTCTTTTCTAAGTTGTTCCTGCAAGACTTTAAGTTTTTTTATAATATCATCAGGCAGTTCTATTGCAATAAATAATCTATGGTCAGGCATTATACATCTACCGCTTGTACTTTTCTACAATATAATTTTTAAGCATCAGAAGGGCATTCTCCGCTGCCTTTATCTTTATATCCATCCTGCTTCCTTCAAAGGAAAATTTCCTGCACCTGCCCTCTGTCTGGTCAAAAAGCGATATATATACCGTGCCGACAGGTTTTTCATCTGTGCCGCCGTCAGGCCCTGCAATGCCTGTAACAGCAAGACCTATGTCAACCATGTCAACCCTTCTTACACCCCTTGCCATCTCGCTTGCAACTTCTTCGCTGACTGCGCCGTATGTTTCTATTGTTTCTTGCGAAACCATAAGCATCTCTACCTTTATCTTGTTGCTGTATGCAACCACTGCTCCAAGAAAATATCTTGAACTGCCGGGCACATTTGTTATCATATTGCTTATAAGCCCGCCTGTGCAGGACTCGGCAAGCCCGAGGGTCAGATTGTGTTCCTTTAAGAGTTCTCCAACCTCTTCTTCAAGATGATGATTCATATATACCCCCTAATTTCAAGGCTAAAGCCTTGAGTTACTGTAACTCAAACCTTTAGGTTTGAAAAAATATGAAATACAATATTCGCATAAACCCCTGCAAGCACATCATCTAAAACAACACCATAGCCGTTTTTGAGTCTCTGGTCAATCATGCGGATTGGAAACGGCTTTAATATATCAAAAAACCTAAACAAGAAAAACACAATAATTATATTAAAGATGGTGTATGGTATAAGAAACATTGATATAACAAAACCAACTGCCTCGTCGCATACAATTTGACCCGCGTCTTTTTTACCAAGATATTCCTCTGCCATTCCCGCAATTTTAGAAAAAATAAAAAAACTAATCGAAAAAAACAATAATTGATTTATTATGCTAAATCTTGAAAATAAAAAACCTATTGGAATCCCCAGAAGCGTCCCAATAGTCCCGGGGGCAATTGGCGCATAACCTGTGTAAAAACCTGTTGCAAAGAAGATTATTTTTTTTTTGCCAAGACTCATAACCCTTGACCCGCGACTGTATCTGGTATTGGCACATCCCATCTAAACAGTCTTTCCTTTTGTCCCGGCAAATCTCTTAAAACAATCTCAAGAAACCCTGCCTCTGTTTTGACCTTTGGGAAGATTATCACACCTTCCCTGTGGTGAAGGTCGCCGCTTTCATAAGTAACCTGCCATTTGATTGGTTTGTATTCAGCGCCCATGCTGTCCCTAAGCGATGTCAGTTTCTCGATCTGAAACGGGAGGAGTTTGCTCTGATGGGTGTTTAGATATACTAAAAACACAGTGTATTTATCCACATTATAGCCGATGGTCTCTCCTGTTCCGCTTGTGAGCGCATGGTAATTGAGCGGTGTATATATTATATCCACATAAAGGTCGCTTTCGCCAAAGTCGCTTCTCCAGAGGTATTGTTTAAGGTATTTATTTGCCTCTGGCGAAAGGATTGTCGGCACATTGCTTATAAAATTTTTCTGAAGGTATTTAAGGATTACAGAGGATTCGTTTTCTTTAACATTTGCCTTGTTCACAAGCCTCATCCTCTGGACTACATCCTCCCATTCCCTTGCAGTATGCCTTGCCCTTTCTATTACATCCCTAGAGTGGCATTTTCTTGTGCATGATGACTCATACAAAGGTTTTATATCTCTTTCATCAAGGATATTTAAGCCAGTGTATCTGAATGCAATGAATTTTGCATTCATATAAAGATATTCGGATTTGGACATCGGGCTTGTATCAATGAATAATAGAAAAAATAAAACAGCAAGCAATGAAAGGAATGCTGCGAAAAAGACAAGGGCTGTAAAAAATTGCCTCAAAGTGTTATTGTACACTTGATTACACAGATTTTAAAATGATTACACCGATTAAAAGAAACTAATATTTATCTGTGTAATCTGTTTCTTAATCAGCGTAATCTTGCTCCTTTATTTTTTAAAAATCTTTTTGTCAGAAGATAGATTGCAAAAAACATTGCCAATAACCAGACTGCTATAACACCCCAGAATATTGTCCATTCCAAAGTATCAAATCCCCTTGTATATTGATAGAACTTGCCCCTGAGCCTCTGCATAGGGGTTATTTTTGCGTCATCACCGTATTTATCAACAAAGTATTTTATGATTTCCTCTTTAGTCTTGCCTTGCTTTATCATTTCGCCGATTTGGTCTTTCCAGTCAAGACCGCAACTCATATTGCAGTCCTCTAAAACAAGCGGACATTCGCAAGGACATGCAAGTTCCTTTGCAACCTCCTGAACATTCAGGGCAGCAGCAGATGATGCAGTGAACAGTGAATAGTGAATAGTGAATAGTGAAAATATTAAGAATTTGAAATTACTCACTTTTTCCCCCTAAACACCAAGACAAGCATGCCAGCCAGCAATAGCAGCCCAATAACGCCTGCCAAGAGCATTGCATTTGAAAATTTCTTTCTTTCCTCAAAAGGCGAGCCAAAAACCTTTTGCCCTGACATTGGGGAGTATTTTATATCTTGAGAAGGATGGCTGTCTTTTTTAATGTATTGAATATCAAATTTAATCTCTTTGCCTTTTGCAACATTTTCATAAACATAGCCAAAATGCTCAAAACCCCTTGCCTCTGTCTTCTCCATTGGTTCAGGAATAACTTTAAAATCTTCTGTTCTCAAGGGTTTTTGAATATCAACCTCAAGTTTGTCTATGTTGTGGTTTGCCTTTACAACATAACTAAATGACTTTTTTATATCCTGTGCATCAAACGGATTCACATGAAAACTCAGATAAAAATTTGGATAAGGCAGTTTCAGCCTCACCTCATCAAAATCACCTATATTTTTTTGCTTGTATAACTGGCAGAAATGCTGTCCCTTTGGCGATAAACTGCATGCATCGCTGATTTGCGAACCTTTTGGTATGTAAAATACAGTCTCTAAAGGAAATGAAGCATCATCTTTAAACCTGCCGTCATAAATAACAAGAACACCCGGGTCATCATACTCTGGCCATATGCTCGCCCTCATCCTGCCGATGGATAAGTCCGCGGCATGTGCAAGAGGCAAAAGGCAAAGGGCAAAAAGCAAAAGGCATATGAGTATTCTTGTCTTCATAAAAAAATTTTATATTATCCGTTTATTCTAATCAAGCCAAATCTGGTATATAAAATTACAACTCTCTTTTAAATGTAATTGTCGCTATGATGATGGTAACCACTGCAAATACGAAAAGAAATATAACATCCCCTTTTACAGCATCCAAACTCGCATTTTTAAATAGTATTGCCCGCAGCGCATGGACTGAATATGTCTCTGGATTCACTATTGAAAATGCCTTGAGCCAGTTTGGAAAACTCTCTATCGGGTATATTGCGCCGCTTGGAAAAAAGAATATGACATTTAAAAACCCGCCGAGAACGCCGACTATCCTCGGATGGTTTGCCCTTCCAAGTATCAAAAACATAAAACCCAGAAGCCCTATGGTTGATAGTATTATGACCAGAATAATCAATATGAGATTATAAATGGTTATTGTCTGCCAGAGATATATGCCTGTGATAATTGAACTCAAAAACAATACAAACAGCGCTATTATGGTTGTAATAAAAAGCCCGCTTGCCACAAGCCCCATTACAATGTCTCCTTTTGTCAACGGCGTTAAAAAGTGGCTTTCATCAATGCCGAGAAATTTGTCCATCACAATATTAAAAACGCCTGTTGTCATAGCGCCAAGAAATATCGCCATAATCACAACACCGGGTATGAGGGTCTGGTCATAGTCTATCTTTTTATAGATTTCTATCTCGCGGAGTTTGGGCTTTAGCCTCTGCTCACGGACAGGCACAAATTCCCTTTTGATTTCAGACAATGCCCCTAAAATCGCTGCCCTGATTGAATTTGCGGAAATGGACTCTGCGTTATCTAAAAAAAGCCCTATTTCGCTGTCTTTGCCGTGTATAACATCTCTGCTGAAATCAGCAGGGATGATAAGAACAGCCTTGAATATGCCTTCTTTTAGACCTTTCATGGCAAATCCTTGGTCGTTTATATGATATATCTTGATGGTTTTTGGACCCGCCTCTAATGCGTGAAGCGCCCTAACAAACTTATTTGCATAAGGGCCTTTGTCCAGAGCAACAATTGCAAAAGACAGGTTTTTTAATTCACCCTGAAAAGAACTTCCAAGGATAATAAGATAAAGAACCGGCATCAAAACGCTTGCCATTAGGACAATGGGGTTTCTTATGAATCTTCTTAAATCCCTTTCAAAGACTGCAAGAAAACGGGTCATAGTCGCTTCGCTCCATTGGAAATTCAAGGCTAAAGCCTTGAGTTACGGTAACTCAAACCTTTAGGTTTGATTATGCCGTAAGGCTACCTTCCCCACTTGCTGGGTATTCCGGCGCCTATCAGATAACTCACCTTTTTAACCTCTTCTTCCCT
Organism: Deltaproteobacteria bacterium; assembly: GCA_016234925.1. Taxonomy (GTDB): domain Bacteria; phylum Desulfobacterota; class GWC2-55-46; order UBA9637; family GWC2-42-11; genus JACRNI01. The sequence goes on from JACRNI010000130.1 coordinate 6,565, forward strand.
TATTGGTCTTCCTGTAAAATGGATAAATACATCTTCAAGGGTCTGCTGCTTTAAGACAACTGACGCTACATTTGCGCCGATTTTTTTTAAAGCGTGTACGAGGCTTGGAATCGCCGCCGCTCCATTATCCGCAGAAACCCTTATAACGCCGCCTGTTGCAGCTGCTGTATGCACAAATGAAATTGTCTTTATCTCTGCTTCTGCCCTGCTGTTATCTATGCCGCTGAATGCGATTTCAACAACATCTTTTTGAGAAATCTGTTTTTTAAGACCGTCAACTGTATCCATTGCAACAATCTTTCCATAATCTATTATTGCAACCCTGCTGCAAAGCGTTTCTGCCTCGTCCATATAATGCGTTGTCAAGAGTATTGTAAGTTTGTCTTCGCTGCGGAATTTTTGCAAAAGTTCCCAGACAACATGCCTGCTCTGTGGGTCAAGTCCAAGCGTCGGCTCATCAAGAATCAAGATTGACGGTTTATGAACAAGCCCCCTTGCTATCTCAAGCCTCCTCCTCATGCCGCCTGAATATGTTGCTACAAGTTCATCTGCCCTATCCTTTAACCCCACCAATTCAAGCAAATGGTTTATCCGCTCATGCCTTTCCCTTTTCGGCATATCATAAAATCTGGCATATATATCCATATTCTCCATTCCTGTTAAATCCAAATCCGTTGTCATTGCCTGAGGAACAACGCCTATTCTTTTTCTGACTTCCCCGGGTTTTTTTGCCGCATCAATGCCCATTATTTTTGCGCTGCCGCTTGTAGGTTTTATAAGGGTGGTGAGGATTCTGATGAGCGTGGTCTTGCCTGCCCCGTTTGGACCGAGCAGTCCAAAAAATTCGCCTTCGTCAATATTAAACGAAACCCCGTCAAGGGCAGTGAGAGCGCCGAATTTTTTGATGATATTGGAAATTTCTATGGATGATGGCATAAATACAGTCTCAAATTCATTGCAGGGATTGTTCCCTGAACAGTCTGAAAAGATTTCTTGTGAGTCAAGCGTATCAGAAAAAGCTGTGAAAATCACCCAAAAATAGACTTTGATTTTTGGACATTATATTCAATTGCATAATGGCTGGCAGATATGATAAAAACGCAATGAATAAGCCGCTGTTTTCGGCAGTAAAACCCATGAAACTAACTGTCAATGAAATCCGGGACATAACCAAATATTTGGAGGAAGGCAAGCCGCTTCCTGATATGTATCGCTTTCTCCTGTTCGGCGATAAGAGGGAGGTGGAACTTGTCTGGAACGGCAAGACGAATGAGGTTACAAATGTTGTGCTGCCTTTTCAGGTTATTGAGCATGTGGATGAGCCGAGGGCAGAGAAGGATACGAGGATACAAACCTCTCTTTTTGATTTTGATAATCGGGGGCGGCAGGTTAAAGGCTGGACAAATAAACTTATCTGGGGCGACAACAAACTCATACTTTCAAGTTTGAAGAACGGGCCGCTTCGTGAGGAGATAGAGGCGCAGGGCGGGATAAAACTTATTTACATAGACCCGCCTTTTGATGTAGGCGCTGATTTTTCAATGGACATTGAAATAGGCGATGAGCAATTTACAAAGCAACCCGGGGTGTTGGAGGAACTTGCATATAGAGATACATGGGGAAAAGGCGCTGATAGTTTTATTGCTATGATTTATGAGCGGCTTTCATTGATGAGGGATTTGCTGGCTGAGGATGGGAGTATTTATGTTCATTGTGATTATCGAGTAAACTCTTACATCAGACTGATAATGGATGAGATATTTGGAAAAGATAATTTAAGAAATGAAATATTTGTCAGTAGAATAAAGAAAAATGTTAATGAGTATGAACGAGCAAATTCATTAAACATAGACTTGGACAATATTTTGTTTTTTTCAAAAACAGGAAAATCAAAAATTGAGTTGCCCAAAATAGAATATGAGAAAGAACCAAGATGGCATTCTTTTGAAGCTTCAGAAACACGGACTGGTATGGATTATGATTTATTTGGATTTAAACCACGACCAGGAAACCATTGGAGATGGTCATATGAAAGGGCACAACAAGCAATAAAAGATGGTTTACTAAGGGCAAATCCAAGAACAGGAAAACCCGAATATCTTGTTACAAAAGATTTTGAGATTTTAGGAACGAATTGGTCTGATTTAACAGGTTATTCATTTAAGAATGATTATCCAACTGAAAAAGCCGAAGCCCTGCTTAAACGTATCATCAAAGCATCTTCAAACGAAGGTGACATCGTAGCCGACTTTTTCTGCGGCTCCGGCACTACATTAGCTGTTGCAGAAAAACTTGGGCGCAAATGGCTCGGCTCAGACCTCGGCAAGTTTGCAGTTCATACAACACGCAAACGGATGATTGGCGTCCAGAGGGAACTAAAGAAAGACGGCAAAAATTACAGGGCTTTTGAAATCTTAAATCTCGGTAAATATGAAAGGCAGCATTATATCGGCGTTAACCCCACACTTCGGGAAAAGGAAAAGCAAAAACAGATTGCAAGAAAGGAAAAGGCATTTTTAGAACTCATCCTGCGCGCGTATCGGGCTGAAGGGGTTGAGGGGTTTAAAACCTTTCACGGCAAGAAATCAGCGCGGCTTGTGTCTGTTGGACCGATTAACCTTCCTGTAACCCGCCTGTTTGTGGACGAGGTAATTAAAGAATGTCTTGCAAAGAAGATTTCAAAGGTTGATGTCCTTGCCTTTGAATTTGAAATGGGGCTTTTCCCGAATATTCAGGAAGAGGCAAAGAAAAAGGGGATTGATTTAGCCCTTAAATACATACCAAGAGATGTATTTGATAAGAGGGCTGTGGAAAAGAATCAGGTAGTCTTCCATGATGTTTCATACATTGAGGTAAAACCGCATATAACCCCCCTTTCATCCCCCCTTAATAAGGGGGGAACGAGAGGGGTTGCAGTAGAGTTGACCGACTTTTCGGTTTATTATAATCAGGATTCCATTGCCAATGCAGAGTCAACACTTAAAAACGGCAAGAGCAAATTGGTGGTGGAAAACGGAAAGATTATAAAGGTATCAAAGGACAAGGACGGCATTGTCCGCAGGGAAATTTTGACCAAGAAATGGACTGACTGGATTGACTACTGGGCAGTGGATTTTGATTTTGAAAGCAAGAAAGAAGTTGTCCGAATAAAAAACGACAAGGCTGAAATTGAAGAAAGGTGGACAGGGGATTATATCTTTGAAAACGAATGGCAGTCCTTCCGCACAAAGAAAGACCGCACACTGGAGTTAAAAAGCATTGCCCACGAATGCGCCAAAGGACGGCGCAAGATTCTTGGGAATCAGGGGAAGATTCGCCCACGTATGTACAATTAGAAAGACTGGCTTATGAAATATATAAGAGGCCGCTTGCGCTCTTTTTCTTTCCGGAACCTCCGCAAGAAGAATCTCCTAAACAGTCTTTCCGAACACTACCTGAACAGGAAATCTTAATGCTGACTCCACGCTTGCGCTTTTTAGTCAGACAGGCGAAGTTGCAGCAACTCAATCTTGCCGAACTATATGATAATATTAATCCGGTAGAACACCATATAGTTCGTGATTTAAATTTTAAATCTAATATTTCAGTAGTTGAAATGGCCATCAACGTCAGGAAATATATAAATATTGATATTGCTACACAGTGTAGGTGGAAAGATGTTGGCGACGCATTCAAAAAATGGCGGACTATTTTAGAAGAACACGGAATATTTGTGTTTAAGGAAGCATTCAAAAATAATACCTTTTCTGGATTCTGTCTGTACGATAAGCAATTCCCGGTTATTTACGTTAACAATAGCGTTGCTGATTCACGACAAATATTTACCTTGTTTCATGAACTTGCACATCTGCTGTTTGGCACTGGCGGAGTAGATACACGGCTTGAAGATTATATTAAATTTCTTCAAGGGGACGACAAGACAATAGAAATACTTTGCAATCGCTTTGGGGGGGAGTTTCTTGTTCCAGATTCTGATTTTAATCAAAGAATAGTTGGAATTTCTATTAATGATGAGTCAATTCAGGATCTGGCAAACCAGTATTGCGTCAGCAGGGAAGTTATATTACGCAAGCTTTTAGAACGGAATGCAGTAAACCAGCAGTATTATAATACAAAAGTTGGACAGTGGGCAAAAGTGGCTGAAAAGAGCGGAGAGGGTGGTGGAAATTACTATCTGACAAAAGGCGTGTATCTTGGTGAACGCTATATAGAAAAGGCTTTTAGCAAATACTATCAAAAAAGTATATCAATTGAGCAACTTGCGGAATATTTGAGTGTAAAAGTGAAAAATGTAGGTGGTATGGAGTCCTTGCTGTTCCATAAGGGGGCTGAGTCATGATCTATGTATTTGACAGCAGTCCGTTAATTGTATTGTTTAAGCATTATTATCCAGAAAGATTCCCCTCTCTGTGGGAGAAGTTTGATTCTATGATTTCAGCACGGCAGATTATTTCTGTTCGTGAAGTTAGTAACGAACTTGACGGGCATGAAGATAGGCTATCCGCTTGGGCAGGAAATAATAAAGAATTTTTCTGTATGCCAACAACGGAGGAATTAAATTTTGTTACAGAAGTTTTTAGAATTCAGCACTTCCAAGCATTAATTAGGAGAAAAGAACAATTAGCTGGGAAACCAGTTGCTGACCCTTTTGTAATTGCTAAAGCTAAAGTCGGCGAGTGCAGTTTAGTAACACAAGAGACTTTTAAGGAAAATGCTGCAAAAATACCAAATATTTGCAATCATTTTAAAATACCGTATGTAGATTTAGAAACATTTATGAAAAATGAAAATTGGACTTTTTAGTAATACGGGCGTTGGATTCTGGAAGAAGGTAATAATTAGTTAGAACATCAAGAATTTAGTTATAGGATTTTTTTAGCAATAAAGAAAATCATGTAAAATCAATAAGATAAAAAATAGGAATATTTATTAAATTAGTTATTGCGCTACATCCTAATTTCCCAAAATCACTATACAATTAAGTTGTGGATATATTTGTAAATTATACGATAAAGGTGGTGGAGGTGAATACATAAGGTTTCTATGAGGAATATATTGGAAATTTGTCTGATATATACGCAATATATGAAAAAAGAGGGGTGATATATGAAACATTCATGTCTCAAAGAGACACAAAGGGGGATGGAAATTTAATAACTGTCATGCCCGAATGCTTCTATCCTCGATAGAAACATTCGGGGACGCATCCAGTATCTTTTGCGATACTGGCGAAAACAGAAAGACTCTGGATTCCCGCTTAAAGACTGCGGGCATGACAATCTTAATCAAAGAGGTATTTTTAAGTGAAAAACAATAAATCACAAATCATTATCTATAAAACAGAGGACGGGCAGACTAAGATTGAGGTTCGTTTTGACGGCGAGACGGTTTGGCTGACTCAAAATGCGCTGGCGGAGCTTTTTCAGACAACCAAGCAAAATATTAGCCAGCATATTAAAAATATTATTGAGGAGGGAGAATTAAAAGGAAATTCAGTTGTAAAGGATTTCTTGACAACTGCCGCTGACGGCAAAAGTTATCTTACAAATTACTATAATCTCGATCTTATCATTTCTGTCGGTTATCGCGTCAAAAGCAGTATCGCTACCGCTTTTCGTCAATGGGCAACAGCGCGATTGCGAGAGTATATTGTTAAAGGTTTTGTTTTAGATGATGAGCGGTTAAAAAACCCCGACTTGCCTTTTGATTATTTTGAAGAATTACTCAAGCGTATTCAGGATATTCGTGTTTCCGAGAAGAGATTTTATCGGAAAATCACAGATATTTATGCAACAAGCGTAGATTATGATCCGACTAACGAAATGAGCATTCTGTTCTTTCAAACAGTGCAAAACAAACTTCACTGGGCTATTACCGGTAAAACAGCGGCGGAACTGATAAGTGCAAGGGCTGATAGTAAAAAACTAAATATGGGTCTGACTAACTGGAGAGGAACAATGCCGCGAAAAGATGAGGTGGCGATTGCTAAAAATTATTTAAGCGAAACTGAACTTGCCGCGCTTAATAATCTGGTGGAGCAATATCTTGTTTTCGCGGAAGGTCAGGCTATGCGGCGGGTGCCGATGTATATGAAAGATTGGATTGCCAAATTACACGGTTTTTTAAAACTCAATGACCGTGAAATTTTAGAGAATGCCGGAAAAATATCTCACGAGTTGGCAAAAGAGCAAGCGGAAAGAGAGTATGACAAATATTATAAAAAGAGTTTGCAATTGCCAAGCAAAGCGGATGCAGATTTTGACCGGTTTGCGGAAAAAGCGGCAAAACTTGCTGGTAAGAGCAAACTGAAAAAATTACCGAAAAAGAAAAAATAAATATGGCATTACATCCTAAATTTCCACAATCTCCATACGAGATACTTGAGCCTGATTACCGATGGTTTCCGGCTGATGAGGCTTTGCGTGAGCAGGGATATGAAAAACTCTTGCCGCCCCTTGTTGCTTCCATTAGAAAAAAAGTTAAAGAATGGCGTGATGCTGACTATAAGGGGGCAAGTCCCACAAGCATTGCCCTTTTAAAGTGGTGGTTTCAGACTGAACATTTATTGCCGCAGGCTGATGGCACAGAGGTGAAATTCCAATACTATTTTGGACAGCGCGAGGCAGTGGAAACTGTAATATATTTATATGAAATCGTTGGTGTTAAGGATAAATACGACTTGATTAGATTTGACAGCTC
>JACRNI010000135.1 GCA_016234925.1 Deltaproteobacteria bacterium
CTGAAGATGTTAAGGATATAGAAAAAATAAAACAAACCCTGCCGGCTCTAGTAAATATTAATCAAGATGATATTGATGCAAAACTTAAAACAGCAAGGAAGATGCCGCCCTTCCAGCCTATTAAGATAAAAGAGGATATATCATGGGATGAGGTTGCAAAGATTGAGATAGCAAGGATTGACCTGCCCGGTGTTGTACTGGAGATTGAACCAAGGAGACGCTACCTATTCGGCGATTTGATTGCGCATCTTGTCGGATACCTTGGGGAGATAAATGAAGGGCAGCTCAAGGTATTAAAAAAGGCGAATTACAGGCAAGGGGACTATATCGGCAAATATGGCGTTGAAGAGGGTTGGGAGGATTATTTAAGGGGTGTAAACGGCGGTAAACAGATTGCGGTTGACGCATTTGGCAGAGAGATAGAACTCGTTAAAAAGATAAACCCTGTTTCCGGCAGCAGCCTTCATCTGACCATTGACCTTGAAACGCAGATAGCGGCAAGGGTTGCCTTAAAGGACAAGGTCGGCTCTGTTGTTGCCATTGACCCTGCAAACGGCAGGGTGATTGCATTTGTGAGCTCGCCGTCATTTGACCCGAATGTTTTTTCAAAGGGCGTATCAAAAGAGGACTGGACAGAGCTTGCAACAAGCCCTTTCCGCACACTTGAAAACAAGCCGATACAGGGACAGTATCCGCCTGCGTCAACATTTAAACTAATAACAGCCGCTGCTGCGCTTGAGGAAAAGGTTATCACACCTGCGACAAAGATATATGCAGGCGGAACATTTAGATTTGGCAACAGGGATTTCAGGGATTGGAAGGAACAGGGGCATGGTTATATAAATGTCCACAGGGCAATAGTAGAGTCAGCAGATACATTTTTTTATCAGGTTGGCTTAAAAGTAGGGATAGACAGGCTTGCCTTTTATGCAAAGGGATTTGGTCTCGGGCAGAAAACAGGCATACCGCTTACAAATGAAAAGCCCGGCCTTGTGCCTTCAAGCAAATGGAAAATGGATACATATAAGGTTAAGTGGTATGAAGGCGAGACTGTTTCAGCGTCCGTTGGACAGGGCTATGTGCTTACAACGCCGCTTCAGATGGCAAATGCCTATGCTGCGATAGCAAATAACGGAAGGCTGTTTCAGCCGCAGGTTGTTGATAAGGTCAAAGACCTTGAGGGCAAGATTTTATGGGAGTTTAAACCCAAAGAAATCGGCAGGGTTCCTGTATCAGAGGAGACTTTGGATATTTTAAAAAAGGCGTTATACGGCGTTGTGCATGAGGACGGCGGCACAGGCAGGGGGCTACGGATTGAAGGCATTCCAGTCGGCGGAAAGACCGGCACAGCGCAGGTCGTAAAATTAAAGGAAAATTCTCCAAGGCTGAAACCGCATCAGGTAGCATATGAGCAGCGAGACCATGCGTGGTTTGTTGGTTTTGCGCCTGTGGATGACCCAAAGATTGTTGTGGCAGTTATGGTGGAACACGGAGGCTTTGGCGCAGAGGCAGCAGCGCCTGTTGCAAAAGAGGTTATAAAGGCATATTTAAAGGGTTCAAGGACTCAAGGGTTCTAGGGTTCAGTAGCGTTGCCCTTGTATGGGCAACGAATTCGTCGGGGATAAACCCCGACGCTACTTGGCCCCTTGAACCCTACTTTTTTTATGATTGACAGACGAGTATTTCTACATTTTGACTGGGTGATATTTCTTGCTGCGATAGGGCTTGCCTTTATCGGCATAGTCAATATCTACAGCGCAGCGGCAGGCATTGGTTCATCCCTTTATATGAAGCAGTTTTACTGGTTTGTTATCGGCATCGCTGCAATAGGCATCATCGCCCTGTTTAACTATTCTCAACTTGAAAGATTCGCATATTTCCTTTACGGCATGTCAATAACTCTCCTTGTTGCAGTGCATTTATTTGGCAGGACAACAGCAGGGGCAAAGAGATGGCTTAATATTAGCGCCGTGTCTTTTCAGCCTTCTGAATTTGCAAAGATTGCGCTTGTTGTAATGCTTGCAAAATATTTTAATGAAACTTCCATACCGAGACAGGGGATGTCAATGAGGGATTTGATGCTGCCGGGGTTCATTCTTATTGTCCCGTTTGTCCTTGTTGCAAAACAGCCTGACCTAGGCACAGCCTTAATTCTCTTGCTGATATTCGTTTCAATGGCGCTTTTTGTAAAGGTTAAAAGGAGGACGCTTATAGGCATAACCCTTGCATTTATGCCTTTCATACCATTTGCATGGCATTTTTTAAAGGACTATCAAAAGGCAAGGCTAATGAGTTTTATTGACCCTAAACTTGACCCAATGGGCACAGGGTATAATTTAATACAATCAAAGATTGCAATAGGTTCAGGCGGCGTTATGGGCAAAGGTTTTATCAAGGGCACACAGGGGCAGTTAAAATTCCTTCCGGAGCATCATACAGATTTTATATTCTCAGTCCTTGCAGAGGAGTGGGGTTTTGTCGGCGCGGTTATTGTCATCATGCTTTTTTTAACAATAATCATGTGGGGGCTGCACATAGCGCAGCATTCAAAAGACAGGTTTGGGACACTCCTTGCATTCGGCGTATCAGCAATGTTTTTCTGGCATGCTGCAATAAATCTTGGAATGGTGATGGGACTCCTGCCTGTTGTCGGCGTGCCTCTCCCGTTCATGAGTTACGGCGGCTCATTCTTGCTTACAGTAATGATAGGCGTTGGGATACTTATAAATGTGAGCATGAGGAGGTTTATGTTTTGACGGCTTTGTAAAAAGTCCATCTGCTTTGTTGTCGCTGCGGCTTCTTCGCTCAACATACTATAAAAGTATGCCTCGCTTGAAGCCTTGCTCCGCCTCGCATCTGGAACTTTTTACTTTGCCGTCTGTTAAAAACAGGCGATAGGTAACAGGTTTATAGGTTAGAGGTAATAGTAGAAACAGACCTTTAGGTCTGTTATTAACGGGTCTAAAGACCCGTTTCTACAGTTTTTCAACAACCTGTTAGTCAAAATGCCTAATCCATTTTTTTATATTTTCTCATTTCTGGTCTCTTCAACATATATACAAAATACAAAACCGCAGTATGGACACGGTGATGGCGTATCACAGGCTGAACTATAGGAAGGTTTATTGCACATGGGGCATGTCATCTCTTCTGCCATTTTGTATCCTCACATAACAGATAATTTCGTTTCAGCCTCTTCCACTAATTCTGCTATGTATGCGCATTTATAGGTTATAGGTTAGAGGTTAGAAATCAAAATCAATTTGCTGCCAATCTTGTCTCCAACTCCATTGTCTCTTTTCCTTGCGCTGTCATTTCCTTTTTTTTGGTTAATGGTTTGACCATCCCTTGAGTCCCTGCCTCTATAATCTTTTCATCTGATACCTTGAACATTGCAACAGCATCTTTAAGGCCTGATGCAAGTCTTGTTATCTCGCGGCTTGCCTGTTCTATCTCTTCTGCCCCTGCCGCGGTATTCTTCGTTATCCCTGCCACTGTTTCTATGTCAGCGCTTATCTGGTCTGCTGCTGTTGACTGCTCCTCTGATGCCGCTGCTATCTGCTCTATCATAGCCTTTACATGGTCAACCTCTCTTATTATATCTGTTAATGCCTTGCCTGCATCCTTAACAAGTTTGACGCCGTTTTCCACCGCATTGACCTCGCTGTCCATTACTGATAATGCCTTTCCTGTATCATCCTGTACTGTGTTTATCATCTCGCCGATTTCTTTTGTAGCCTTTGTAGTTTTCTCTGCAAGGCTTCGGACTTCATCTGCTACCACTGCAAAGCCTCTGCCCTGCTCTCCTGCCCTTGCAGCCTCTATTGCTGCATTGAGCGCCAACAGGTTTGTCTGGTCTGCTATGTCATCTATCACCTTTATTATCCTGCCTATCTCTTTTGAACTGTCTCCTAATGCTGCTATCACCCTGCCTGTCTCTTTTGTTGTGTCTGCTATCTGATTTATGCTGTTTATGCTGTTTTCCACTATATTACCGCCGTTTTGAGCTGCCATGCTTGCCGTCTTTGCTGCATCTGCTACACCCGATGCATTCTTTGCAATCTCTACAATGGTTGCGCCCATTTCAGTGGATGCTGTCGCAACCTGACTTGCCATACTGCTCTGCTCTTTTGAACCATCTGCAATAACCGCCGCCTCTGCGGCAAGATGTCCTGCTGAAGACGCAAGATGCTCTGTGGCTCCGTGTATCCCTTTTGTTATTAGGTGGAGTTTGTTCATCATCTTATTGAATGCAGATGCTATCTTTCCAATCTCATCGCCTGCGGGCATATCTATCTCAGTTGTCAGGTCCCCGCTTTTTTCAACATAAGATATCTTATCCATTGCATAATAAAGGGGTCTTATAATCTTTTGCTGGACTACCAGAAATGGAACAACCCCTAAAATGATAGTGGCTATTAAGAGCGAGGCAAATATAGTTCTCTGCATCTTGACTGCGCCTCTTGCCTCCTGAATATTTTTTTCAACCAACATGCTGCTGGATTTTGATACCTCAAGGATTGTGTTTATCGCCTCTGTGGATTTATCAATCCACTCCTTTGCTGAAATGGGATAATTTCCAAGATATGCTCCTGCATAGACATCCTTTCTTGTCTTTTCAAAATTGCCGAGCAAGACCTCTTCCATCTTGTTTATACTTTGAACCACACTGGCATCCATGCTTGTGTCATTCTTAAGGTTTAAGACGGTCTTTAGATTCAAGTCAACAATCGCCCGAAATGTCTTGAGCTGCGCCAATTGTTCATCAACCATTGGAATCCCTCTGGCAATAAGGCTTCCGATGGTTGCACGTTCCCTGCCTGCATACTCACTTGCGAGCCAGATGGCATGCTTGACTGCAAGGTTCATCCTTATGCCCTCCTGCAATGAGTGGGCATTGGAAGGGGATGTAATAGCAGAAAGCCTCAAATCAGCATTTGCATCAATGAATGCTGTTATTGTCTTAAACCAGACATCCGGTTTATAATCCTTTACATCTCTTGTCAAATTCGCATCAACACTGGTTCTGGCATGTTCAAGCGCTTTTCGGGCATTGTCAGCCTTTTTAGCGGTATCCTTGAAAAATATGTTGGATGGGTCATAAATAACCAGCGCCTCTGCAATAGAATGCCCCTTTTTAAAACTATCATCCCCTTTTTCCCTCAAGTCTTTTATCCTCTGGAGCATTGCGCTGTCAGCAGGCATTGGGCTTGAGAGCGCAGTCATTGTAACCCCTCTTTCTATAGCCTCAAAGCCTGCTGCTGCAATGATATTGTCAGAGAGTTCATTAGCCATTGCTATGCGGTCTGCCTCTCTGCTGCCTCTGGACAGAAAAACCATTACCACAGATAATAAAAACAGCATTAAAAGCCCTGTGCCAATAAGCCCTGAATATAGGATTTTCTTAATGGTAAAATTTTTAAGAAGTTTTTGTACATATCCCACGCTCTGCCCTGTTTCAAAATGAGGCTCTATCGTAGGGTCAAAGAGTTTCTTTGGCAAGTGTATGGGTTTTGTAAATCTAAGCCCTGCTGTGTGGTCTATTTTATTTATAGGGTTCAGCCAGACAACATTTGCATCCACATGCACATTCAAATCCCTTATAAGTATATTGACTGTTTTGTGCGGTTCAAGAGTATTGCCAGTATATTTTACCATTACGCCGGTCTTTGATATGTCCTGAGTTTTTGCTATCAGCCGCATAGGTTTTGGCATATTATCTGGAACTATCTCGCAATAGGCAGAGTGTTTGAACCGTTTTTCTCTCCGCCTTTCTCTACCCCTTTCCCTGCTATTTATGCTGACTATGTTGTCTGTCATATCATCTCCTTTGAAAGAAATTGATTACACAGATTTTGGGAATACGATTACACAGATGACAACTTGTTGTCATTGCGAAGGAGCGTAAGCGACTGCGGCAATCCCAAGAGATTGCTTCGGCTTCGCCTCGCAATGACATTTCTGTGTAATCAGCCTTTATAATCGGTGTAATCTGTCATATCATCTCCTTTTAAAGTTTAAGAAGTTTAAAGTTTAAATAGGTAGCCGCAGGCTTTATGCCTGCGCAAACGCACCCATAAAGGGTGCGGCTACTTTAGACTTTTTCAACTATTTAAACTTTTCATATGCCCGGGACAAGCCCTTTTAGTTGTATTTGCTCGGTAAAATTCAGCCCTGTAACAGACACCATTTCATCCATAGCCTTTGACCACATAACCTTTGCATCCCTTTGTAAATTTAAATTCATCATGTATATGCTGATTTTAGACCCGGGTATAAGAGGCTCTCCAATATATCTAACCTTCATGCCGTTTTTAGATATATTTTCTGTCTTTGCTATGAGCGGTGATGAATTGGACAATCTCTCTATATTTATTCCGCAATATGTAGAATAAGAGAACCGCTCCTCTTTTCGCCAGTACATGCCTTTTCTGCCGCTTAAGTTTATGTCTTCTTTAGTCATGCTGCTTATTCTGCCCAGAACATCGGTTATCTGAAACGGTTTGGTTATGTATTCCAAATTGTTTACTTTGAAAAATGATAATGTTTCATTGGTTGGATTGCCTGTGATAAATAAAAACCTCTTGTTTAATTCAGTCAAATTCTCTGTCGCCTTGCGAAAAAGGCTTATTCCGTCCATTTCAGGCATATTGACATCTGAGATTATAAGGTCATAGATATTATTGTCTAATAGCTGCAGAGCCTTTTCCCCATTTTCTGCAGCATCAACAATATAATCTGCCTCTGCTAACATCTCCGATAGCAGTGTCCTTATAAGCAATTCATCATCAACAACAAGGATTTTCTTTTTGTTTGCAGACACTAATACTGCTCCTCTAGAAAATTAAGTATAGCACGGATTATTACCATGTCTACCTGTCGAAAAGGACAGGTAGTAAAAACGGGGCTTCCTGCCAGTTTGTATTTGTAGAAATACTCTTGATAACACTAGCAATACACATGCCATAATATTTGGATGCGGCAATCAAGATATAACTATTTGATTTTACACGATTTTTCTGTGGGGGGGGTAGATAGGATTAAAATATATATAATGTTTTGTTTAAGTTTGAATGCTTTGTTTAATCAAATGTAGCCAAAGGGGTATGCCTACAAATTCAACACAATCTGGTAGCCGCAGAGCCTGCCCCTGGATGCTTCTATCAGGGGCTTTATGCCTGCGAAATAACGCACCCATAAAGGGTGCGGCTGCCGTTTCAGGCTTTCTCTATTTTGTATTTCCTTATCTTTCTGTCCAGCCTTGGACGGTTGAGTCCAAGGGCCTCGCATGTCTTTCCCTTGTGCCAGTTGAATGCCTCCA
>JACRNI010000139.1 GCA_016234925.1 Deltaproteobacteria bacterium
AGTTCCGGCTGCACATTCTTTGTAACCTGATGAAAACCTTTTGCTATGCTGAATACTTTCATTGAGAGGCTCCTCCTTAATATCAAAAGTTACCCCTCTCTTATAACCTATTTCTGTCTCATATGTTTATGAACTTATTCATAGTATCTCCTCAACCCACTTTGACAACTTATCATTTTCAACAATCTTTCCGTAAAATGCCCTTTTTATCTTGCCATCCCTTGTTATAAAAAATGTGGTAGGAGGCGCATTGACACCGTAGAGTCGGGCTATTTTATCGCCTTTGTCAAATCCGCCCTGAAAGGGAAAGTTGTGCTTGTTAAAAAACTTTTTAAATTTCTTTTCTGAATCCTGAATGCCTATCATTAAAATTTCTACGCCCTGTGGATGATATTTGTTATAGACCTCTTTAAAAGCAGGCGCGCTTTCATTTGAGCAGGGACACCAAGATGCCATAAATGTAATGACAAGGGGCTTGCCTTTAAATGTATCCAGTGTGGCAGTTTCACCATTTATAAGATTCAGCGTAAATGGAAATGCAGGCTCGCCGATTTTTACGGTCGGCTGAGTGCCGCGCGTGCCTGGCGGGGGACTGCAGGATGATAAGAGAATAAGCAAAACAGTGGATAGCAAAAAAAACATAAGGTTGTGAATTGCGAATTGTGAATTGCGGGTTTTAAATCCGAAATCCGAAATCCGAAATTGCTTCTGACCCTTGACCCTTGACCCTTTCATTTCAACACCTTTTCAATTTCCCATTCCAATTCATCCTCTTTAATTCCGCCTGTCCTGTCAAACCTTATCTTTCCTTCTTTATCTATTACAATTGTTTTTGGCACGCCGTAGATTTTATAATCCTCTGCAATCTTGCCTGTATCATCAGCGCCGTTCAAATATGTTATGCTGAACTCTTTGATATATTTCAGAGACTTTTCTTTCCTGTCCTGAACTGCAATGCCTATAAAAACCACTTCTTTGTCTTTGTATTTTTTATAAACACTTTCTAAAGCAGGCGCTTCTTCTCTGCATGGCCCGCACCATGATGCCCAGAAGTTTAGGACAACAGGACTGCCCTTAAAATCGCTCAACTTGACTTCTTTGTCATCAAATAATTTTAATGAAAAATCAGGCGCAGGAGAGCCTATTTCAAGGAGTTTGCCTTTATCTTCTCTGCTATTTTGTGATGTGCATGAGAAAATGACTAGACATAAAAGTAATAATAGATAAAAAATACCATATTTTTGACTTTTGACTTTTGGCTTTTGACTTTTCATTTTCCTCCAACCTTTTATATGCAAAGTTGACGCTCAAAAATATCCCAGATGCAAGGCGGAGCAAGGCTTCAAGCGAGACATACTTTTCAGTATGTTAAGCGCAGAAGCCGCAGCAACAACACAGCAGATGGGTATTTTTCAGCGTCAACTATTTCCCTCCAACCTTTATCGCGCACAGACTCCCGCACATGGTGCATACATCCTTGTCAGACGGCGGACTTGATTCCCTTAAAACCCTTGCCTTCTGCGGGTCTATTGAAAGTCTTATCTGCTCATCCCAGTTTAATGCCTTTCTTGCCTTTGACATGCTTATATCCATCTCCATTGCATTTTTTACACCTTTTGCAATATCGCCAGCATGCGCTGCAATCCTTGCTGCAATAATGCCTTCTCGCACATCTTCTAATGTTGGAAGCCTCAAATGCTCTGATGGAGTCACATAGCATAAAAAATCAGCGCCTGCCTTTGCAGCAATTGCCCCGCCTATCGCAGATGTTATATGGTCGTAACCGGGGGCAATGTCAGTAACAAGGGGGCCCAAAACATAAAACGGCGCATTGTGGCAGAGCCTTTTTTGCAAGAGTATATTCGCCTCTATCTGATTTAAAGGCATATGTCCCGGACCTTCTATCATCACCTGAACACCTGCATCCAATGCAATCTGCGTCAACTCACCGAGAGTTATGAGTTCCTCAATCTGACCTCTGTCAGTTGCGTCTGCAATGCAGCCGGGCCTCAAACCATCGCCAAGACTCAAGACCATGTCATATTCCTTTGCAATTTTTAAGAGTCTGTCATAATTTTCAAATAAAGGATTTTCCTTTTTATTGTAGTTCATCCACTCTGCTGTAAGCGCGCCGCCTCGGCTTACTATGCCCATGATTCTGCCCTCTTTTTTTATCCTTTCAACAGATTCCCTTGTAACACCGCAGTGAACAGTAATAAAGTCGACGCCATCCTCTGCATGTTTTTCAATAATCTCAAAGAGTTCATCTGCTTCCAGTTCAACAAATGATTTTCCTTTATTCACTGCCTCAAGCGCTGCCTGATACACTGGCACAGTTCCGATAGATACAGGAGATTCTTTAATAATTGCCTTTCTTATCTTATCTATATCTCCGCCTGTTGACAGATCCATAACAGCATCTGCGCCTGCATCTACTGCTGCTTTTAATTTTTCAATCTCTAAATCTATATCAACTTTGTCCTGCGATGTGCCGATATTTGCATTGACCTTTGTGCGCAAACCCGCGCCAATAGCAAGCGGCTCAATATCATGTTTTTTATTCTTTGTGATAACAATGTTTCCCTCTGCAATGCCCTTTCTTACAAATTCAGGGCTGACCCCTTCTTTTATTGCAGCCTTTTTCATCTCAGGTGTTGTTATATTTTCTCTTGCCTTGATGAGTTGTGTCATTGTATTTCCTCCAATAAATTTCTAACCATTACTTTTGGATTTTTTGCTTTTATCACTTCTGAAATCATTGCCACGCCATTAACACCTGCTGCCATAACCTCTTTTATGTTTTTAAGTTTCATCCCGCCTATTGCAAAAACAGGTATATGGACTGCGTTGACCGCTTCCTTTAATTTTTCAATCCCCAGCGGTTTGCCATATCTTGCCTTTGACTCTGTATAAAATACAGGACCTAATGTTATGAAATCAGCACCCTGTTTTTCTGCCTTTAATGCCTCTTGCATGGAGTGCGTTGAAACCCCGATTAGTTTTTTACTGCCAAGAAGTTTTCTTGCGTCAACGACTGAAAAACTTGTCTGCCCAAGATGAACGCCGTCTGCATTAACTGCAATTGCAATATCAACCCTGTCATTTATAAATAATTTTGCCTTATATATTTTTGTAATTGCCCTCAAGTCTTTTGCAAGTTCAAAAAGTTCTCTGCCTGATAAATACTTTTCCCGTAATTGAACAGCCTTTACGCCGCCTTTTAATGCATCTTCAATAACATCCAGCAAGTCTCTGCCATGCGCCTGTTTCCTGTCTGTTATAAGATAGAGATTGAAATCTATTTTTTCGCCTCTGTTGCCCATAATTTATATTTTAAAATAAATATTACCGCCGCAATCGCAACTGTTATACTTACCACCTGTGCGGTTCGTAAATATCCGAGCATCAAACTATCTGCCCTGAAATTCTCTACTATAAACCTGCCAATGGAATATAAGAGCAGATAAACCGCAAATATAAAGCCGTCTTTATGCCCCTTATTTTTGAGGTAAAACCACAAAAATAAAAATATGGACAGATTTATTCCCATTTCATAGAGCATAACAGGATGAAGCGGTATGTTGGGAAACTCCGAGCCTGCAATGCTTTCAGGCGGGAAAACTATGCCCCACGGCATTGTTGTGGGCATCCCGTGTGCATCGCCGTTCATAAAATTTCCAAACCTTCCGAAAGCCTGTCCCAAAATTATTGCAGGCGCAACAATATCTGCCATTTTCCAGAATTTGATTTCATGTCTTTTCAAATAAACATAGGCGAATATCAAACCTCCGATGAGTCCGCCATGAAATGCAAGCCCTCCGTGCCATACAGCAGGTATCTCTTTTGGATTTGCCAGATAATAATTTAAGTTGAAGATTACATAATAGAGCCTTGCGCCAATGATGCCGCCGATTACAGCCCAGAGTATAAAATTCATCACATCATCGTCTGTTAATTTTACACCTCTGCGTTTTACCTCTTTTTTTATGAGATAACTCCCGACAAGGATGGCAATAACATACATAAGGCCGTAAAACCTGATTTGTATTAGACCGTATTCAAAAAGTATTGGATGCATATTGAAAATTGATAGATTTTGTAGGGGTGGCATTTATGACACCCAAATAATCGGGCTTGATAAATCAAGCCCCTACAATCAAACGTTCACAGTCTACTGTCTTAGTCTATCATTCCTTCTATCGGACTTGATGCTGTTGCGTATAATTTCTTTGGAATTCTACCAGATTCATATGCAAGACGACCTGCCTCAACTGCTAGTTTCATTGCCTTTGCCATCTTAACAGGGTCTTTTGCGCCTGCTATGCCTGTGTTCATTAAGAGACCATCGCATCCAAGTTCCATTGCAATTGCAGCATCAGATGCAGTGCCGACACCTGCGTCAACAATCACTGGAATTTTAATTGTTTCTAAAATAATCTTTATATTATACGGATTTCTTATGCCAAGCCCTGAGCCAATAGGCGCTGCAAGGGGCATAACAGCGCTGCATCCAATATCCTCAAGTTTTTTTGCCATAATCGGGTCATCGTTTGTATACGGCAGGATAATAAAGCCTTCCTTTACCAAAATCCTTGATGCCTCAAGCAAAGCCTCATTGTCAGGAAAGAGCGTCTTTTCATTGCCAATCACCTCAAGTTTAACAAGGTCTGTTTCGAGCGCCTCCCTGCCAAGCCTTGCTGTCCGCACTGCATCGTCAACCGTATAACATCCTGCTGTATTTGGAAGTATTGTATATTTTTTTGTATCAATATGGTTAAGAAGCGAATCGCCTTTTTTATCAAGATTCACCCTTCTTACAGCAACCGTAACAACCTCTGCGCCTGATGCCTCAAGCGCCTTAACCATGATTTCATTTGACGGATATTTGCCTGTTCCAACCATCAGGCGGGACTTGAATTCATATTTTCCTATTTTTAACACATTCATTCAGTTTTTCCTCCTTTTAAAAAGGCATGGCGGGCTGTGCGGAAAAAACCGTCAGGGTGGAAGGCTTTTAGAGGCAACGGGTTTTTGAAGCACATCCCGCCATGCCCAACATCTTATCCTCCTCCAACCATCTGCACAATCTCAACCTTATCACCATCTTTTAAAATGGTTTCAACATACCTGCTCTTTGGCACAATCTCAAGGTTTAATTCAACTGCAATGCCCTGCGGCTTTATATTTAATTCTTCCAAAAATTTTTCAACCGTAGTGTTATCAGAAATTATCTTATCTTTTCCATTCACCTTAATTTTGACTTTATCTTTATAAATAGACATCCCTTTTGCCTGCCCTTATCTCTTCCAATTTTTTGAGAACATCTTTTTTAAGTCCTTCTTCCTTAATCTCCTCAATGCCTTTTTCTATTACTGCTTTGCCGATTTCTGCGCTTCCGTTTTTCGCATAGTCAATTATATATTCCTGTAATGTCAAAATAGCATTTGCATGGCAGAATTTACTCATATCGCCTGAAAGTGTCTTATTTGTGAATAATGCCCCTGTTCTTCCAACCCTGTAACAGGTTGTACAGAGGCTCGGCAAAAGTCCATTTTTTGCAATAGATAGTATCATCTCCTCCATTGTCCTGTGGTCATTAACAGAAAATTGCTCCACCGCCTTGACCCTTTCAGTATATCCCCCCGGCTCTGTTCTTGAGCCAGCGCTAATCTGAGATGCTCCGCAATGCAAAACCTCATCTCTAAGTTTAGCAGATTCCCTTGTTGAAACAACGACTCCTGCTGACGGCACAGATAGTCTATAAACAGCAACAACCTTTTTAAAATCATCATCTGAAACAGGATACGGCATTTTTTGGATCGGCGAACCAGCGGCAGGTCGGAGTCTAGGCACTGATATTGTGTGCGCATGTGCGCCAAATCTTTCAAAAAGATGCTGTGAATGTGCAATTGCTGCAAGACAATCAAACCTGTAATCATAAAGCCCCAACAAACTTCCGATGCCGACATCCTCAAAACCAGCAGCCATTGCCCTGTCCATAACCTCAATGCGATAATTATAATCCTTTTTTCTGCCTGATGGATGCATTTTTTTGTAAGTTGGCATGTGGTATGTTTCTTGAAATGCCTGATACACACCGACACCGCTTGCTTTTAAGACCTTTAATTCATCCACATCCATTGGCGGCGCATTTACATGCAAAATCCTTATGCCGGTATTTTTATAGATTGCATCTACTGCATTAAGTATATAATCCAGACTTGATATTTTCGGGTCTTCGCCGCAGACAAGGAGAATCCTTTTAAACCCCATGTTTTCAAGTGCCTTTGCCTCTTGAATAATCTCGCTTAGTGCAAGCGCCTTTCTCACAGCATTTTTATTATCCTTGCGAAAACCGCAGTAGAGGCAGTTGTTTGTGCAGTAATTTGAAAGATACAATGGGGCAAAAAGAACTATCCTTTTGCCAAAAATCTTTTCCTTTACAAGATTCGCTGTTTCAAAAATCTTCTGAAGCACATCCTTATCTGTTTCTGATAAAAGAACCGCAGCATCTTCCAATGCCAGCCCCTTTGCAAGGGATGCCTTTGCAAGAATCTCTTTAACTAAAGGCAAGTCAGGCTTTGCGTTTGATAGAATATTTTCTATTTTCTCAAGGTTTGGCATCATCTTCTCAAAATAAAAAAGCCGCTTGAAATCAAGCGGCTTTTACTAATCTCTAATCCCTGCCTTTTCGCCGCTTCCCTACGCTGGCATTATCCAGTTCAGGTAACGAGGGTCTCCCGCTCATTCACATCTTCGATGCCTGCAACAGAAAGACAAACACATCTCTGGTTGCAGAGACCAAAAGTAGTTGAATGGGCGGGACTCTCAGCCATTTAAGACTCCCCTAGCGTTAGTAATAGAATATCAGGGCTGTTTTTACAAGTCAAGTGATTGCCGTAAAATAGCGATTAAAAACCTCGCTGTTTTACAAACCTGCGATTACAAAAATCTACGCATAAACACATCACGCTGCTATTCTATATACAGCGTCATAAATAGGACAGCATACAACAGAGCGTCAGAACAAAGTTAGAATACAGGTGTTAGGGATTAGGGATTAGTTTTTTTACTAACCCCTAACTACTAAACCCTAATCCCTGCCTCAATACGCAGGTATGCGAAGTTATGATGCTATGTATATTCAAATTTTACCTTGCCTGCTGCTATCTCCCTTAACGCTGTTACAACTACTTTATTATCTTTTGAATCAACCAGCGGTTTGCTGCCTTTGAGCAGTTGTTTGGTTCTCTTAGCAGCCGCAAGCACAAGCATGAATCTATTCGGAATATTGTTTAAACAATCCTCTACAGTTATCCTTGCCATAATAATCACCTCTCCTTTTCATTCATTATATACAAAGCGTCATAACTTCGCATCCCTGCGTTGCTCCTCGGCTCGTCGTTGCGGCGTATGCTTAAAATACGCCTCACTCCTCGCCCTTGTCGCTCCTTGGTCTGCTTTGTTCTGACGCTCTGTATGCTGTTCTACTTATGACGCTGTGTATAATAGATTTAAATTCTTCAAATGCAGTTTCTAAATCATCATTTACAATATTATAATCATACCAGATAGATTTTGTTATCTCTTTTCTAGCGTTCTCCACCCTCTTCTTAATAGTCTCTGTATCATCCTTTCCCCTGTTTTTCAGCCTTTCCTCGCAGACCTCTATTGACGGCGGCATTATAAATATAAAAACCTTTTTAAAATTTTGAGTTTCCTCGCTGTCCTTTACCTGCCTTGCGCCTTGAACATCTATATCCAGCATAACATCCAAGCCTCTGGCAATAAGTTCATGCAAGTCCTTTATGGAAGTGCCGTATTTATAACCGTGGACCTCCGCACATTCAAGAAATTCCTTATTCTTAAACATCTTATCAAAGGTCTCTTGCGTAACAAAGTTATAATCAATGCCGTTTATCTCGCCGTCCCTGGGCGGTCTTGTCGTGTATGATACAGAGTGCCTCAAATCAGAGAAAAAATCAACAGCCATTTTACACAACGTTGTCTTGCCGGCGCCTGAAGGCGCAGAGACTATGAAGAGAATGCCTTTACCTTTTTTTCTATTCAATGATACCTCCACAAACTTCCGATATGGACGGCGAAGTAAAAAGTTCCAGATACAAGGCGTTGTAGTTTGCCGATTTATCGGCGTCTTTAAATGCGCTCAATAAATTGAGCAACTACAAGTATGTTGAGCGAAGAAGCCGCCGCGACAACACAGGGGGCACCCATGACAAAGTCATGGGTCTGGACTTTTTACAAAGCCGTTACTCAATGTTCTGCACCTGCTCTCGTATCTTCTCAAGTTCTGTCTTTGATTCAATTGAAAAATGTGAAATCTCAACATCCTGCGTCTTAGATGCAATAGTATTCAATTCCCTCAAAATCTCCTGACACAGAAAATCCATCTTTCTGCCGACAGGTTCAGCGGAATCTAACAGACTTCTAAAAAGCGATAAATGACTTTTTAATCTGACAATCTCTTCATCAATGCAGCACCTGTCGCTGAATATCGCAACCTCGTTTAAAAGCCTCGCCTCATCAACTGCCGCATCTTTTAAAAACAACTGCATGCGGCTTTTAATCTTTTCTTTGTAAGCATCCGCGGCATGCTGCGATAGTTTTTCAATATCTATAACCGTTTTTTCAATTATATTAACCCTGTTCAATATATCTTTTAAAAGCGCAGCGCCTTCATCTTCTCTCATCGTTAAAACATTTTTTGCCGCTTCGCTTATTCCTTGCCTTAACATCTGCCAGTCTTTTTCAGCGTCAAAAACCTTCCCAGATGCGGCAAATATATCTCTAAAATTTATCAAAGTTCCAATGTCAATGTCGCCTGACAAGTCAAGCGCCGCCTTTATCTTCTCAATTTCGCCGACATACCTCTTTGCCGTATCAATGTTAGCGCTTATATCAGTAATTGATTTATCAGACGACCTTATATAGACCTTGAGGCTTCCCCTTGAAAATATTTTTTTTATCTCATCCCTTGCCTTGAATTCAAGAGGAAAAAATCTGTCAGGAAGTTTTATGTCAATCTCAAGGAAGCGGTGATTTAAGCCTTTTATTTCAACTGTAAAACTATCGCCGTTTATAGAAAAATCCGCCCTGCCATAGCCTGTCATGCTTTTCATTGAAAGTTATTGCTTTTGTATATCAGGGTTAAATCTGCATAAACTCCTTCTGAAAGATATATACGATGTGAAAAATTTTTGCAAGATGCCAATACAAACTTTTCCATTGCAATATAGCCGGGGTCAATATTTACCTTCCGTTTGCCATTGTCAGCATATTGATATTCAATACTATTTGTAAAAATTTTTATGGCTGCCAAATCAGAAGGGTATATTAAATTATTAAAAGAAACCATTTTTCTGAAAAGATTTTCGCCGATTTCATCATTATAATATTTAGTATGATTGAATTCCATTTTTTCGCTGATAAAATCTATATTTCCAAACCTCTCCTGAAGATTGGACAAAACGGGTTTTATAATATTTTTATCTCCGGCAATAATGCTTGCTATTAGTTTTACCTGCGCAGGCTTTTTTGGTTTACTCATCTTTTTAAAGTTTTTTAAGTCTTTTAACCTTCTGCCTGTCTTTTTTTGAAAGCCGCTTTGGATTGCCTTTCTTTTCACTTCTGCAATCCTCATCATCAATAATACCCTTATCCTCTGCATAATCTGCCATTTCAAGAATATCATTAAATTCATTTGACGGTATAATAACAGAACCTCTTTTCAGTGCAAATGATGCGACATCTCTGTCGGATGTTACAATGGTAAGCCCTTCCCTTTTCTTTTCCGCCATCTCCTTGATAATCAAATCCGCCTCTTCGCCGTTTTTAGAAAATATAACCTCTATGCCTGCATGATTTTCATGCCTTCTGCTTAAATTTTCAGAATATTTTCCGTCAAGAACAACCGTAATCTTGTGTCCCTTTAATCTTTTGTATGCAAGAAGCCTCCTAAACAGTTCCTCTCTTACAGATTCCAGATCATTTTTTATATATCCGGATGACTGAGATGCGCCTATTAGATTATATCCGTCAATGACAATGTGAAGCGCCATAAAAAAAGCATAGCAGGAAAATTATTATGGCGCAAGACAAGATTATTTTTTAGGCAAAAAATTTGACACTGCACAATTTTTAATCCAATTAAGTATTTTTTTGCATCTGAATTTACTGTATTTAAGCCATGTTGCAGAAAAATATCACTTGGCACACGGATTGCTTTTATACATAGCGTCATAACTTCGCATACCTGCGTTGCTCCTCGGCTCGTCGCTGCGGCGTACGGTAAAAGTACGCCTCACTCCTCACCTTTGTAGCGCCTTGGTCTGCTTTGTTCTGACGCTATGTATGCTGTCCTATTTATGACGCTGTGCATACCAACAAAATTAAGAGAATATTTTCTTTACAAATTCTGGATCGTATGCTAACTCTTGAAACGAATATTGTCGGACATGGAGGCAGATCATGAAAAAGATTGAGGCAATAATAAAACCATTTAAACTGGATGAGGTAAAAGAGGCGTTAAATGAAATCGGCATTCAGGGCATAACCGTTTCAGAGGTAAAGGGTTTTGGGAGGCAAAAGGGGCACACAGAACTTTACAGGGGCGCAGAATATGTTGTCGACTTTCTTCCAAAGATCAAAATGGAGGTTGTTGTAAAAGAGGAACTCGTTCATAAGGTTGTTGAAACCATTACAAATACTGCAAGGACAGGCCGCATCGGGGATGGAAAGATATTCATAATCCCTGTTGATGAGGCAGTAAGAATCAGGACAGGCGAAAAAGGGGAAGAGGCGATATAAAAAACAGGTATAGGTAAAGGTAGAGGTATAGAAAAGACAAAGACTAAAACTTTCTTTTTGTATCTCTTTACCTTTGCCTCTACCTTTACCTGTATTTAAAAAAGGAGGAAACAAAAAAATGACACCAAAAGAAGTTTTACAGTTTGCAAAGGAGAAGAATGCCCGGATGGTTGACTTAAAGTTTCTGGACTTTGTCGGCATCTGGCAGCATTTCTCAATTCCCATCTCCGAACTTCAGGAAGAGATATTTGAGGAAGGGCTTGGTTTTGACGGCTCATCCATACGAGGATGGCAGCCGATACATGCGAGCGATATGCTTGTTGTCCCAGACCCGACAACTGCTGTAATGGATCCATTTATGGAAGTGCCGACACTATCGCTTATCTGCAATATTGTTGACCCCATAACAAAAGAAGACTACACAAGAGACCCTAGAAATATCGCAAAAAAGGCAGAGGCGTATTTAAAATCAACAGGCATCGGCGATGCGGCATATTTCGGCCCCGAGCCTGAATTTTTTATTCTTGACGATGTCCGATATGACCAAGGCGCGCAGCACGGCTATTATTTCCTTGATTCTCAAGAAGGCATCTGGAACACAGGCAGAGAAGAATGCCCAAACCTAGGTTATAAACCCCGCCACAAGGAAGGCTACTTCCCTGTTGCGCCGACAGACAGCCAGCAGGATATAAGGACAGAGATGTGCCTTGTTATGGAGCAGGTCGGCATTCAGATTGAAAGGCAGCACCACGAAGTCGCAACAGCAGGACAGGCTGAGATAGACATGAGGTTTGACAGCCTTTTAAAGATGGGCGACAAACTCATGTGGTTCAAATATATTGTAAAAAATGTCGCATGGAGATGGAAAAAGACAGTAACATTTATGCCGAAACCGATATTCGGGGACAATGGAAGCGGCATGCATGTTCATCAGTCAATCTGGAAGGGCGGCAAGCCTTTGTTTGCAGGCAACAAATACGGCGGCATGAGCGACCTAGCCATGTATTACATCGGCGGCATATTAAAGCATGCAAGGGCATTGAATGCATTCTGCAACCCCGGCACAAACTCTTACCGAAGGCTTGTCCCTGGATTTGAAGCGCCAATCAATCTTGCGTATTCAAGCAGAAACAGAAGCGCATCCATAAGGATACCAATGTATTCGCCATCGCCAAAGGCAAAGAGGATTGAGGTCAGGTTCCCTGACCCGTCATGCAACGGCTATCTTGCATTTGCGGCAATGCTCATGGCAGGGCTTGACGGCATACAGAACAAGATTAGTCCGGGCGACCCGCTTGACAAGGATATATACGGTCTCTCTCCAGAGGAACTTTCAAAGGTTCCATCTGCCTGCGGCTCTCTTGAAGAGGCATTGAACGCCCTTAAAAAAGACCACGAATTTTTATTAAAAGGCGATGTGTTTACGCAGGATGTCCTTGATACATGGATAGAGTATAAGATGGATAAAGAGGTGAACCCTGTAAAATTAAGGCCAGTGCCGCATGAGTTTGCGCTGTATTTTGACTGTTAAAAGGTAATATCCAATCTTTAAACTGATAAAGTGAAGAACCCTTGCAGAGAGAGGTTCTTCACTTTATCTATTGTTCTCCCCACTTACAGAGCGTCATAACTTCGCATACCTGCGTTGCTCATCATTTGTCGTTGAGGTCGTCGCTGCGGCGTATGCTTAAAATACGCCTCACCACCACTCCTCGCCCCGACCCACGCCGCTGGCGTGGGTGCCCCGGCGACTTTGGTCTGCTTTGTTCTGACGCTCTGTATGCTTGTTCTACTTATGACGCTGTGTATATAATCACATGGCATCTTCTATCTCAATTATCTGTCATTCTCTCTATTTTCAGATTAACCCAAAAATGTAGTTGCATTTTTCAGATTAACTAAACGAAATTTGTGCTGCGGCTATTGTTACCCTGCCGATTTTTTGCTTTTTTACCAATAATCTTTTTACATCCCTGCTTAAAGTCCGCAGGGACAAGCCTGCTGATTTCATGGCTGCTGGCTCGCATACACCGCCGACGCCGACCTTTTCCATTACAAATTCAGAAAAGCCCGACGGCAATGGCATTTTTGCAAGTTGATTCTTTGAATAAAATTCAATTTTAAAATTATATTTTTTTGCAAATCTTAAAAGTCCTTTTTCATTTTTCTTTACATCAATGGATGCAAGGTTTTTGACAGACAAAGGATATAGATTGAATTTTTTAAGCATTTTAAAATAAGCGGTCTCAATTTCTTTTAAACTAACCCCTCTGTCACAGCCGATGCCGACTACTAAGTCCTTTGGCCGCAGGATAAAAAGTTCAGAAGTTGTCATTGCGAGGGGCTTTAGCCCCGAAGCAATCTCAATGAATGGGCTTGCTTCGCCTTTGGCTCGCAATGACATGGTTCGGGGTTCGGAGTTGTGAGTTATAATAACAAAGACATCTGCATTAACCTTCTGGACTTGTGAAATAGATTTATAGAACCTGAACCCGCGCCCAAAGGGCACCCGCCTTGAACCCACGAACCCCTTTATCTCTTTAAGCCTCTTCGCATTTCCATCAACAAATCCTACTCTTCCACCATTTACAATTACTGAATTTACAACCTTAATCTTTTTAACATCCTCAATCGCCAGATTGAATCTCTTTGCAATATCCTCTATGCACGGCAGACTATTTACATCTGTTGCAGTTGTGATAACAGGTCTTGCACCAATTGCCGTTGCAATCCTTTTTGCAAGAATATTTGCTCCGCCAAGATGACCTGATAAAAGGCTTATGACAAACCTGCCCTTCTCATCCATCACAACAACTGCCGGGTCTTTTTCTTTGCCTTTTAAAAGCGGGGCAATCGTGCGGACAACAATGCCTGATGCCATTATAAAAATCAAACCATCATATTTTTTAAATGCGAGTCTTACAGATTTTTTAAAACCTTTTGGATTGGCAAAAATAGAGGCGTTTTCAATCTTTCGTGAAAGTCTTTCCCCGAGTTTTATACCATTTTTTGTAAGTGCAAAGATGGCAAATCTCATTTAATTTTTTCAATCCTTTTTACAATCTCCACAACCTTACCAATTGAAACCTTAACAAGTTTTTTGCCCTTTTCTTTATCTGCCTTTTTTGGATTCCCCCAAACCCCGCCTTTCCAATATTTGAGTTTATCCCTTACAATAAACGGCGCCGGGAATTTTGGATATTCCTCTTTTGCCCTGCCTTTTACAAGGTTTGGCGCAAGGTATAAAAGCCTTGATGTCTCTATCTCCCCGGCATGTCCGTCATTTTCTGTTTCAACAAGTTTCCTGCCCTCTTTTACGAGCATGTCATATTCGGATATGACAGCGATTCTAATATCATCAATTTCATCTATAAGTTCTTCGCCAACCTCTCGCAAAGCAGACATATGTATGCTTCCTGCATGGCCGGAAATTAAAATAAAGTTTCGCAAACCCTTTGCGTATGCTGACTTGATTATATCCCTTGTTATCATCCTCAAACTGTCAGGCGATATGCCGATGCTTCCAGCGTGCTGTCTTGTAGATGTCAAAACACCATAATGAAGCGGCGGGGCAACAAAGACATTTATTTTTTTTGCCGCCTCTTTTACAACTTCATAGACCTGAATTGTATCAGTGGATAATGGAAGATGACTTCCATGCTCCTCTATTGTGCCAAATGGAATGAGCAGGGTCTTTGTCTTTTTCAAACCCTTTTTAAAATCAGACATTGTGATGTTTTCCAGAAGCATTTAAAACCTCCTTTTGATGCAATGAATCCAACATAATTAGTTCAAATATTACATCGCATACGACATAATAATCAAGCATAAATTAATCTTCTTAAATTTCAATATATTTAAGAATAGCAGGCGGTATATCCCAAAATCCGATATAGGATTTTGGGTATATTTCGCTTGATTTGACTCATAACTTTCCCTATAATCTGCACCAATATAAGCATGCAACATAAAAAAGAATGTTAAATTGCAAATAAAATAAATATCTCAGAGTATTGGAGGTTAGACATGGCGCAAATTTTCATATCGCATAGCAAACAAGACAAAGATATTATTCATTTTTTCTTAGAGGCTTTTGCCGGCACAAAGGTAAAACCTCATTTAGAAGAGCTTGAAAATGAACCTCCAACTGGCATTACAGCTAATAAAATTGAGAATGATATACAAACATCTAATGCTGTTTTTGTTCTGCTAAGTGAAAATGTTGAACATCTCAAACACACGCGGGACTGGATAGTTTGGGAATGTGGCATAGGGAAGAATAAGGACATTTGGATATTTGAACCATCTGAACAACTGGGTAAAATCAGGGTAGTTGTTCCACATTTCAACCATTATGTATTGTTTGAGCGGACTGAAGACTGGCGGAAATATCTTCGCTCACTAATCGCCTCTTATGATGACTCTCATGTGCTACCTACCTTATCTGCCTCAACAGCCGGAGGTGCATTATTGAATGAGAAGGACAGAGGTAGTGGTGCCGCAATCGGATTTGCAGTAGGCTTGGTAGGTTTACTTTTGCATAATATGTCTAAACCGTCATTCGGAATTGATGTGCGATGCTGGAAATGTTCTTCAAATTATAAGATTCATAATTATGGAAAATTCCGTTGTGGAGTCTGCAATGATATTTCTTTTTTGCAGCCGTCACAAATACTGGACTACAATAATTCTGTAATTTAACAAGCGGGTCGAGGCGAGCGGGAATAGCCTTAGAGGTTTTTGTCGAAGGTGAGTGCCCCGCCGCCTCACCCTTGTCGTTATGAAAGTGGGCAAAACTTACAGTTTTCTATAAAACCATATCCCAGCCAATGCGCCAAGCCCATCGGCAATCACATCATAGACGCTTGCATTCCTGTTAGGAACAAAATATTGGTGGATTTCATCAGAGATGCCGTATAAAAATGTAATTGTAAATGCGATGACTGCTGCACTTTTTATCTTTTCTCTAGTTTCTATAGCCCTGAACCATAAAACCCCAAGCACTCCATATTCAAAAAAATGCACGACCTTATCTATATTCCAGATTTCTGGCAGTTGTAATTCTTCAAGAGATTGAGAGGACAAATAGAATATCAAAGCCATGTAAGCAATGGGCGGCAGGTAGTAGAAAACAATTCTTCTCAAATCAACCCCTTTTTTTTCTATAGCCATGCTCAAAATCTTTGTCATAGAGTTTTGACCTTTTGCCTTCTGCCTTTTGCCCTTCGCCTATTGTTTCCCCAAATATTATCATTGCGTGTTTTTTAATCTTTGCTTTTTTTATTTTCTGGGCAATGTTTTTTAATGTGCCTTTGACAATCTTTTCATCCTCCCATGTTGCCCTGTAAACAACAGCAGCAGGGGTATCATCCGCATAACCTTGCTTCAATTCTTCAACAACCTTGTCAATCATGCCGACGCTTAAAAATATGCAAATGGTTGCCTGATGTTTTGCAA
The DNA here is from genome assembly GCA_016234925.1 of Deltaproteobacteria bacterium. Classification (GTDB taxonomy): domain Bacteria; phylum Desulfobacterota; class GWC2-55-46; order UBA9637; family GWC2-42-11; genus JACRNI01. Next base: position 16,285 of record JACRNI010000139.1, read on the forward strand.
GTTCTGATAATCTCTCTTTTTCTGGAACAGCCGTATTGCCTTCAAGCCTTGTAAATATAACGGTTTGTGTTATTTCCGGCATTGTGAGTTCTTTTTTTAAACTGGCAGCAGATGCGAATGCTGAACTTACACCGGGAATAACCTCATAAGGAATGCCTCGTTTTTCTAAAACATCCGCCTGCTCCCTTAATGCGCTGTATAAGGTTGGGTCTCCTGTGTGAAGTCTTACAACCTTTTTGCCTGCCTTTGCTGCATTGACCACAACCCGCATAATCTCATTAAGAGTCATAGAAGCGCTGTTAAAAATCTTCGCATTATGCCGTGCATACTGCAAAACCTTCTCTTTTACAAGAGAGCCTGCATAGACAATGACATCAGCATTTTCCAAAAGCCCTTTGCCTTTTACTGTAATTAGTTCAGGATCGCCCGGACCTGAGCCGACAAAAAATACAGTTTTTGGTTTTTTACGGATTTTTTTTGCTCTGCTCATTTTTGAAGTTTATTAAAATCAGTCATAGCATTAAATGGAAAATCTATCCTGTATGGAACAACCGCAAGGCTGACATTATTGACATTATTTATCCTTTTTAAAAGTTCAAGAACCTCTTTGTCAGCCAGAGGTCTCGATGTGTTCCAGTCAACTGTCTGAACCTTCATTATAACCTTTGAAGGACTGCCAACCCTTTCAACAGCCTCTCTTGTCATACTTTCTATCAGCCTCTCTATGTAAGGCGATTCTTTTTTTA
>JACRNI010000140.1 GCA_016234925.1 Deltaproteobacteria bacterium
TGGTAGTCATTCATTGCAGCAAGAAATTCTATTGATTCTGTCTTTGAACCCGGCAGAGACAGGCAAGATTCGCCCAAATGTTTTTTAAACACATCCTCTGCCTTTGGGTTTACCTCAATAACCTCGCCGACAATCATCTTGCCGTTTATAATGCCTTCTTCTTTGTGATGGTGTTTGGTTGCCATGATACCGCCTCCGTTACAAAGTGAATTACCCCAAAAAATGCAGTTGCATTTTTTGGCAAACACAATCTTTGGTCAAATACGGCGTCAAATCAGGCTGTCCAAATACTCATACATTAAGGGGTATGCGTCTGTTTTGTCCAGCCCTCTTTTCCTTGTCTTTGGCTCAAATCTTGTGTTTGTCCCGAAAAATAAAAACCAAATACATTTTTCGGGTTACGCAATTTGCATATTACAGTAGCATACCTGCATTTTTATTGCCAGAAATTTTATATGGTAAACCCATTGCAGACAAACCGCTATTTCACCTTCTTCCCATCCTCATATATCTTATTCGCCTCTTTTGCCGATGCGTTTTCGTGGATGATGGCGCGGATTGCCTTTATCATTGGAACCGGATGCGCATTCTGCCAGATGTTTCTGCCGAGATTGACGCCTATTGCGCCCCTTTTCATTCCATCGGCAACAAATTCCAGCACCTCAAAATCCGTTTCTGTCTTTGGCCCGCCTGCAATCACTACTGGCACAGGGCAACTATTCACCACCTTATCAAAATCTTCGCACCAATATGTCTTTACAACCTTTGCTCCGAGTTCAGCGGCAATGCGACAGCATAGTGAAAGATACCTTGCATCCCTTTTTTCCAGTTCCTTGCCCACTGCAGTAACTGCCATAACCGGAATGCCGTATCCTTCTGCCTCATTTACAAGTGTTGATAAATTTAATAATGTTTGACGCTCATATTCGCTGCCAATAAAGACAGACAGCCCCACAGCAGAGGCATTGAGCCTTATTGCCTCTTGTATGGATGTGGTAATGCCTTCATTTGCCAAATCCTTTCCAACAATGCTTGTGCCTCCGGATACGCGCAGGATAATCGGCACAGTGTTGTCAGCAGGCACGCACGAGCGCAGCACGCCGCGTGTAACAAACAACGCATCGCTGTAAGGCAGCAGCGGTTTAATTGTCTCACCCGGTTTTTCCAGTTTTGATGTGGGCCCCAGAAAATATCCATGGTCAATAGGCATAAACAAACACTTCCCATTCTTGATTATCTGCGACAAACGATTTTTCATTCCCCAATCCATTTTAAAATCCTCCTTTTATAAGTGATTACGCAGAAATGTCATTGCGAGGCGAAGCCGAAGCAATCTCTTGGGATTGCCGCAGTCGCTTACGCTCCTTCGCAATGACAACAAATTGTAATCTGTGTAATCATATTTTTTTGCGTTAAAAATAACAGGATAAAGTCCTTCAGTCAACAGTTATTTGCAATTGCAGGATAGCATTTAATCTGCTATGCTTTTTCACATGGAAAATATTGAGATTGCAAAGATATTCCATGAGATTGCAGACCTTTTGGAAATAAAAGGGGAAAACCCTTTTAGGGTTCGCTCTTACAAAAATGCCGCCCATATTATAGAAGAACTGCCTGAAAATCTAAAATCCATTGTTGAAAAGGATGAGTCGCAACTGGAAAATATAAAAGGCATAGGAAAAAGCATCCATGAAAAGATTGTTGAAATCGTAAAGACCGGCAAATGCAAATTGCATGGTGAACTTTTAAAAGAACTGCCTCCGGGGCTTCTTGAACTCCTTGCTCTATCTGGCATTGGTCCAAAAAAGGTCCAACTCCTTTACAAAGAACTCGGCATCCAGAGCATCTCTGATTTAGAAAAGGCGGCAAAGACGCATAAAATCCATATGCTCTCGGGCATGGGTGAGAAGACAGAGGAAAAGATATTAAAGGCAATTGAAAACCTTAAAGCAAGCAAAGGCAGGTTCAAATTAAGTCTGGCAATGACATATGTAACACCGCTTTTAGAATATTTAAAAAATATTGACGGCGTAATCAAAGTTTCTGAGGCAGGGAGTTTGAGGAGAAGAAAAGAAACCATCGGCGACATAGACATACTTGTTACATGCAAAAAAGGCGCGCCGATAATGGATAAGTTTACTGCATATCCTGAAGTAAAAGAGGTTCTTGCAAAGGGCGACACAAAATCAACTGTGATTTTAAGATGCGGTCTTCAGGCTGATGTAAGGGCGCTTGAGAAAAAATCATACGGCGCTGCGCTTCAGTATTTTACCGGCTCAAAGGCGCATAATATTGCTATCCGCGACAGGGCGAAAAAGATGGGGCTGAAGATAAATGAGTATGGCGTTTTTGATGAAACGACTGATAAATGGGTTGCAGGCGAAGATGAAGAGGGTGTTTATAAGGCAGTCGGGTTAAAATGGATACCGCCTGAACTTCGCGAGAATGCAGGGGAGATTGAGGCTGCACTTCATAACAAACTCCCTGACTTAATAGATATTACAGATATAAAAGGCGATTTGCATATTCATACCAGAGAAAGCGACGGCGCAAATACAATAGGATAAATGCAGGGGGCAAGGGTCAAGGGTCAAGGGTCAAGATTTTAAAAGGTATAGAAGTGGACATAAAGGCTGATGGTTCACTGGATTTAGACGAAGATGTCTTAAAAAAACTTGATGTGGTTGTCGGCGCAGTCCATTCAAGATTCAACATGACAGGCCATGAAATGACAGCGCGGATTATAAAGGCAATCTCATCAGGGCTTGTAAATATAATTGCGCATCCGACAGGCAGGCTCATAAACGAAAGGATGCCTTATGCAGTTGATATGACAGAGATTATGAAAGCGGCAAAGAAATATAATGTTATTCTGGAACTCAATTCGTATCCAGACAGGCTTGACCTAAACGACATCCTTTGCAAACTTGCAAAGGAGATGGGAGTAATGGTTGCAATATCAACTGACTCTCACAGCAAGTTTCATCTGGATAATATTAAGTTTGGTGTCTATACAGCAAGAAGGGGCTGGCTTGAGAAAAAGGATGTTCTTAATACAAGACCATTTAAAGAGGTTTTGAAGATACTAAAAAAATCGGGTTGACTGCGATTCCCAAAATCCGATTTAGGATTTTGGGAAACCGTCAAGTCGCCCGAAAGACAAGGCCGCAGGCAATTTTGCGACGCAACCGTATAGGTGAAATACGGTGAGGAGCAAAATTGCCGAGAACGCAGTATTTCGGGATGAATTGGCGGTTTCAAATCCCGATATGTTTTTCTATATCAGGATTTGGGGCGATTTTTACTTCTTGCTTTTTTTTTAGTTTCTTGATAGGTAAGCAATAAAATGAAGGCAAATATCAAAAAAATATTGCCTCTTCTTTTAATCTTCTTTTCACTTCTTGCTAATCCTGCCTATGCAGATATTTCTGACCTCCCTTCCGAACTTAAAGATTTCTGGGCTGCAAGGCTCTCTGAACTTAAAAGCATTGACGCTGATTTTAAAGTATTAGATACACGAGACCATAATAATATCGCTGTTTCAGATGTCTGGTTTAAAGGCTATGGCAATATAAAACTCCACGGTTATCTTGCAAAACCTTCTCAAATCAAATCAGGGCAAAAACTGCCTGCGGTCTTGCTCCTGCACGGCTATTCTGATTATGGAAGACCGGGGTGGGCAGACCGCTATGCAAGGATGGGGTTTATTGCATTTGCAATAGATTTTAGAGGGCATGGTTTAAGCACAAAGGATTATTCTGCTGGATTTCCAGGGTTTATGACCAGCAGCATTACAAATGCCTCTGGTTATTCTATTACAGGCGCTGTCCTTGATGCAGTAAGGAGTATTGATTTTCTTGAAACACTGCCGGATGCAGATAAAAACAGGATTTATATAAGCGGAAGCAGCATGGGCGGCGGAATTGCAATGATAGTATCTGTAATAGATGATAGAGTTAGGGCTGTTGCAGCAGGCGTGCCGTTTTTGAATAATATACAGCAAGGCATTAAAAATGCCGATGGCGGGCCGTATTTAGAATTAAGAAATTTTATAAAGGCAAGGGAGTCAAATATTGAAAATCTGTCAAAGGAAATACAGAATATTATAAATTCTATCAAGCCAAACGCAAGAGAAGAACAAAAAAAGGCATGGGAACTTGCTTTAAATGAATTTAAAGAAGAGGTTGAAAAACAAAAAAAGGATATTCAGGATGCTATGGACACGCTCAAATTTGCGGATGTCTATAACTATGCGCCATACATAAAAAAGCCCATTCTTATCGGCATCGGCGGCAGAGATACAATATGCCCTAAAGAAGGCATAAAATCCGTGATTGAAAGGATGCCAGAAGAGACTAAAAAGAAGATTTATGAAATCCCGGATGCCGGGCATGTTGTCCTGCCCGGCTGGCATGATGAAAATAAAAAATGGTTTTTGGAAAATTAAATATATTTTGATTACACTGATTATAAAGACAGATTACACAGATTTAAAAATAGATGGCTGCTTATCAAGTTTTAATCTGTGCAATCATATTCTAAAATCTGTGTAATCATACCTCTTTTTATGAACCTCTCCCAATTTTTATCAAATGAACAAATCCTTATCAACTTCTATGCAAAAAACAATTTAGACGCCTTAAAACATATGGTCTGTCTTCTGGGCAAGGTCTGCGAAAAAGAAGAATCAATCAAGGCATTAACAGACCATGAGAGCATTGACGGCGTGCTTTTGGGAACAGGCTCTGCGATATTCCATTCAATTTCAGAGGATGTTGAAGATGTAAAGATTGTCATAGCAGTCTCTCCGCGCGGCATACCTCACCCGGCAAAGAAAAAAGAAAAGATGCGCATCCTGTTTCTTATTATGTCTCCTATAAAAGAAAGCGGAACGCATTTTCAGATTCTATCTAAATTAGAAGGCTTTCTTTTAAACAGGGCATTCAGGCATAGGCTCGTGTCAGCAAGAACAAAAGACGATGTTATAAAGGCAATAAAATTGGAAGAAGGCATGGCAAGAGACCCATATATACCTTTAAGCAAAGAAGAGATATTTTCAGAACTTGGCACGCAGGAAAACGGTCTCACAGAGAAAGAGGCTTTGAAACGGCTTGAAACTGTGGGCCCGAATGTTATTAAAAGAATAAAAAAGAGCCGTTTACTTTACGATTTCCTGCACAATCTAACAAACCTGTTTGCATCGCTTCTATGGGCCGGCGGCATAATGGCATTTATTGCAGACATGCCTGAACTCGGATGGGCAATATTCCTTGTTATTATTATAAATGCAGTCTTTAGTTTCTGGCAGGAATACAAGGCAGAAAAGGCAGTTGAGGCATTGCAGAAACTCCTGCCGTCAAAGGTGAAGGTCTTGCGGAATGCTGTTGAAAAAGAGATTTCAGCAGATGAGGTTGTGCCCGGCGATATTGTAATCCTCGCGGAAGGAGATAACATCCCTGCTGACGGAAGGCTTATTGAGGCTTCCGATATGCGGGTTGACAACAGCGCCTTGACAGGCGAATCAAGGCCTGTCTATAAAATGGCAGAGTCTCTTGAAGACGGCAAAAACTTTATCTGGACAGAGATGCCTAATCTCATATTTGCAGGAACTGGTGTTGTTTCAGGGGAAGGCAGGGCGGTTGTTACAGCAACAGGCATGGACACTGAGATTGGAAAAATCGCATATCTCACTCAGGCCATAAAAGACGAGATGAGCCCTCTGCAAAAGGAGATGGTCAGGGTAACAAAGACTGTAACAGCAATTGCCATTGCTACAGGAATCATATTCTTTGCACTTGGCTACAGTCTTGGCGGGCTTTCGTTTGCAGCAAGTTTTATATTTGCAATAGGCATCATTGTTGCGAATGTGCCTGAGGGACTCCTTCCTACTGTAACGCTTTCGCTTGCAATGGGCGTTCAGAGGATGGCTAAAAAAAAGGCTATTGTGAAAAAACTATCTGCTGTTGAAACCCTTGGCTCAACAACTGTTATATGCACTGACAAGACAGGAACGTTAACAACAAACCAGATGTGCGTTGAAAGGATATGGTCAAATGGGAAAACCATTGAAGTTACCGGCGCAGGATATGAGCCTGTCGGCAGATTTATCCTGAATGATAAAACCCTTGACAGCGAGGCGCTGAAACATGAAGGCATAGATGATTTATTAAAGGCAGCAAGCCTCTGTAATAATGCGCATCTTGTCGCTCCATTACAAAGGGGCGCAGGAAGCGGCTGGATAATCTCCGGAGACCCGACAGAAGGCGCGCTCATTGTTGCTGCTGAAAAGGCAGGGATTAAGCAAAACGAACTAAAAAAGACAATTTCAAGGGTCGGACAAATTCCATTTGAGAGAATAAGAAAGAGGATGACAACGATACATGAAATCCCTAATGACACGGAGAAAGGGAGAAACGGAGAAACGGAGATTTTAATTCGCCGATTCACCGATTCGCCGATTCCCCCATTCGTTTCTTTCACAAAAGGTGCGCCAAGGGAAACAATAGATCTCTGCACAAAGATTAAAATATCTGGGAATGTTATTAACCTTACGGATGAACAAAGAAATGAGATTCTAAAACAAAATGATTTAATGGCATCGCAAGGTTTGCGCGTGTTGGCTGTGGCATATAGGGATATTGAAGCAAGAGAAGAATATAAGGCAGAAGATGTTGAGAAGGATTTAATATTTTTAGGGCTGCTGGCAATGGTTGACCCGCCAAGACCAGAGGTAAAAGATGCAGTTTCCCAGTGCCATAAAGCGGGCATACGAGTTATTATGATAACAGGGGATTATGGACTCACTGCTTTAGCCATAGCAAAACAGGCTGGCATAGGAGATAACCCAAAGATAATAAGCGGCGCAGAATTATCCCGGTTATCGCACAGAGGATTAAAAGATATTTTAAGACACGGCGAAACCATCTTTGCAAGGGTTGAACCAAAAGACAAACTCCGTATTGTTGAGGCGCTTCAGGATATTGGCGAGGTTGTTGCTGTTACAGGAGACGGTGTGAATGATGCGCCTGCATTAAAAAAGGCTGACATAGGCATTGCAATGGGCATGCGCGGAAGCGATGTTGCAAAGGAATCAGCAGAAATCATTTTGACAGATGACAACTTTGCAACCATTGTCGAGGCAATAAAGGAGGGAAGGGCTGTTTATGCGAATATAAAAAAGTTTGTTACATACATATTCGCAAGCAACATCCCTGAGATTATTCCTTTCATTGCATTTGTCATGTTTAAGATTCCACTGCCCCTAACAGTCATGCAAATCCTTGCTGTTGACCTCGGCACAGATGTTGTCCCCGCGCTTGGGCTTGGCGTTGAACCTCCTGAAAAGGGCATAATGGATGAGCCGCCAAGACCAAGAAATAAAAGGCTTCTGGATTTTAAACTTCTTTCAAGGGCGTATCTTTTTTTAGGGCCAATTGAGGCATTTCTTTGTCTTGCTGGTTTTTATTTTGCATATTTAACAAGGGGCTGGCAATGGGGAACACCAATGCCGTCAGAAGGTGTAATTTATGCGACTGCAACAACCATGACCCTTGCAGGCATAGTTGCATCTCAAATCGGAAATGTATTTGCATGCAGAACAGAAAAAGAATCTGTATTCAGCATAGGATTATTTAAAAACAGGTTTGTCTTATTAGGCATACTTGTTGAGGTGATTTTAATATGCCTTTTAATCTATACGCCGTTTTTGCAAAAGGTCTTTGGACTTGCCCCGCTTGGCATGAACGATTTGCTGTTCCTTGCCTTGTTTCCGATAATTTTAATCATGGCAGAGGAGATACGGAAAAATATTGTAAATAGGCATTTTTCAGCGGCTAAACAATAATATCTATTTCATTCGCTATGTCGTCTTGGATGTTTGCTTGCTCAATAAGTTTGACTGCTGCCTCGCCCTCCAGTTTCTGCACATCAAGCGCTTTTTTAAATGACTGAACAGAAATACTCTGTCCATATACTGCTGGATTATTTGCCGGATTTATTGTCATGGTTTTTTACCTCCGTTAAATGTAAGGATAGCGTAGCAATGCATAAAAGTCAAATTTTATCCCTTTACACACACAAGCGGTCTCATCTTTGCAACCTTTTTATTTACACCTGCCATGTGCATTATATTTACAACCCTGTCAACATCCTTATATGCCCCGGGCGCCTCTTCTGCAGCGCCGGGCTTGCTCCTTGTCTTTATTATTATCCCCTTTTCCGCAAGTTCCTTTATAATCGCATCCCCCCGCCATCTCTTTTTTGCCTGCTCCCTTGACAAAGCCCTGCCAGCGCCGTGGACAGCGCTGCCAAAACAGTCCTTCATGCCCTGTTCTGTTCCTCTTAATATATAAGACGCTGTTCCCATTGTGCCGCCGACAAGAAGCGGCTGCCCAACATCTCTATAATCTAAAGGCACTTCAATCCTTCCGGGACCAAACGCCCTTGTAGCGCCTTTTCTATGTATGAGGAGTTTTTTTTCAATGCCGTCAACATCATGTGTCTCAAGTTTCACAGTATTATGCCCGACATCGTATAATAGTTTTATATCCCTCATATCTATTCCAAAGACATGATTGACAGCCTTTCTTGTAAGATGGCTTATTGCCTGCCTGTTTGCAAATGCGCAGTTGATCCCGCAGTTCACAGCAGTCCAATATGCCTGTCCTTCAGGACTATTGAACGGCGCGCAGACAAGTTCCCTTTCCCTTATTGGTATGTGATATTTTTTGCTTGCTGATTCCAAAGTCTTTAAATAATCTGTTCCGATTTGATGCCCTAATGCGCGGCTTCCGCAGTGGATTGCAATCAAAATCTGGTCTTTATATATGCCATAAGCATCTGCTGCTTCATTGTCATATATTTCCTCAATCCACTGAACCTCAAGATAATGATTCCCTGAACCAAGCGTGCCAACCTGTTTAAACTGCCTTTCCTTTGCCTTTATGCTTACATTTTCAGGTCTTGCATTTTCAACTTTTCCATTTTCTTCAATATGCTCAATATCCTCTGGAAAACCGTATCCCCTTTCAACTGCAAATGATGCGCCTTTTACAAGCGCCTCGTCTATCTCGTGCATTGAAAGCCTTATCTCGCCTGTAGAGCCGACGCCTGCTGGCACATCTCTAAATAGTTGGTTTGCAATCTCTTCTTTTTTTGCCTCAATATCTTTTTTAAAAAGAGGCGTCTTTAAAACCCTGACACCGCAGTTTATATCAAAACCGACTCCAGCAACGCTTATAACGCCGTTTTCTAAATCAAATGCGCCGACCCCGCCTATTGCAAAGCCGTATCCGGGATGAATATCAGCCATTGCAAGAGATGCCTTTTGAATACCGGGGAGACATGCAACATTTACAACTTGCTTTAATGCATTCCATTCCTTGCCCATCTCAATATCTTTTAAAAGATGCTGGATTGTTTCCTCATCCCCATATATCCTCCCCGGGACAAGCATGTCGCCTGTTTTTGGGACTTCCCATAGATACGGCGTAATTTTTTTTATTTCTATGCCCATGTTCTGCCTCAAATACCGATTTTAAAAATCAAATCGGGGTTTAAACTGACAATACATCCCGAAATACTGCGTTCTCGGCGATTTTGCTCCTCACCATACGGGAATAGTATGGCTGCGTCTCAAAATCGCCTGCGGCCTTGTCTTTCGGGCGTCTTGTCAGTTTCCCTAAAATCCTAAATCGGGATTTTGGGTTCTGCCTCTATTTTTTAAATAGTTCAAATGTATCTTTCTTTTGCTTAATGTCAGATGTTTCGTTTTCTTGCGGTTTATTAGAAACTATTCCGCCTGCGCCTTTGTAGATGTATCTCTCATACAACTTATGAAAACTTGTCCATTTTGAATCAGCATCCTTTTCCTTTTCAATGAGCGCACCCATTGATTGAACCTTTGAATCCATATCATCTAAATAATATAGAATAATTGCCTCAATGGTCTTCGGCCTTTTCGGAGAGCCGAATTCAAGATAACCGTGATGGCTTAATATCATGTGCTTTAAAAGCATTGCAGTCTCTTTTGGGAAATCAGGCATCTCGGCAATCTTTTTATCCAGCATCTCTACGCCTATTGTGATATGTCCCAAAAGTCTTCCTTCATCTGTATAGTCAAATGCCCTTTCATATGACAGTTCATATATCTTGCCCATATCATGCAGTATTGCCCCTGCAAGAAGCAAATCCTGATGGACATTTGGATGATAATGCCTTGAAATATCAATAACAAGCCTTGCCAGAGAAACAGTATGCTCAAGCAGTCCGCCGATATATGTGTGGTGCATTGATTTTGCAGCAGGCGCAAGTTTTAAGAGTCTTGCAATCTCTGGGTCAGATGTAAAAATCTGCAGAAGTTTTTTTAGATGATTGTCTTTAACAGTAGATATTATTTTCTCAAGTTCTTTGAAAATCGTATCAGGGTCATTTTTTGATGCAGGGAGAAATAGTTTAATATCTATCGTCTCCGGCGTCTTTTTTTCAATCTGCGAAATATTTATTTGCAGTCCGCCCTGATATGCAACTGCATACGCCTTTACAAAGACAAAATCATTTTTTTCAAATATCTTTGAGATGTTTTCAACATCATCCCACACCCTTGCCTCAATCTCGCCTGTTTTATCCAATAATTTGACATTGAGATATGGTTTGCCAATCTTTGACATGCCTTGCTCTTTCTTGCTTACGAGGAATATGTCCTCAATCTTGTCTTTTTCTTTTATGTCTTTTACGAAGGTTTTTTTAATAATCATTTTCCCGCCCTATTTTTATTAGCAGGCTGTTGAAAAAGCCATCAACAGCCTTGATTACACAGATTATAAAAAATGATTACACAGATATTTCAAGGAGTTTTAATCGGTGTAATCTAATCTTTTATCTGCGTAATCAGAGATTGTTGAGTTTTTCAACAATCTGTATAGTTTTTCCTCTGGGATTTCCCCCTGCCTCAATATCTTTATACTGCCTTCTGTTACATCAACAATTGTTGAACCGAGTTTTCCCTCAAGTTCTCCGCCATCTATTATCATATCCAGTTTATCTCCAAAATATCTTTCCACTTCTTGCGGTGTAACAGGGCTCTTTTCTCCTGATGGATTAGCGCTTGTTGCTGTAATCGGCGCATCAATTATATCAAGGAGTTTCTTTGCAACAGGACTGCTGGAAACTCTCACGCCAATATTGCCTGTAGATGCTGTTAAAATATCTGATATATTTTTCTTTGCTTTAAAAACTATTGTGAGAGGCCCTGGCCAAAATCTTTTGAACAATCTTTTAGCAACAGAAGGTATTTCCTCTACTATAGACGCAAGCGCATTTTCATCTTTAACCAGTATTGAAACAGGCTTATCAAAACCCCTGCCCTTTAATTCAAATAATTTCTTTAAGGCATCTTCGTTAAATGGGTCAACTCCGAGTCCATAGAATGTCTCTGTTGGATAGGCAATGATGCCGCCTTTTTTTAAAACCGCACTTGCCTTTTTTAGATTATCGTATGTTGGCAAAAAAATAGGCATGGGATTTATACCTTTGCTTTTATTTTCTTTGCCTTATCCTCTACTTCTTTTGCCATCTTTTCCTTGTATTCTTTCAACTTTTTTGCGAGACCTTCATCAGAAGTCGCAAGTATCTGCACTGCAAATATACCTGCATTTTTTGCGCCTGCCTTTCCAATTGCCATTGATGCGACAGGAACTCCGCCCGGCATCTGCACAGTTGAAAGCAAGGCATCAAGACCTTTTAAAGCAGATGAATCTATTGGGACTCCAATGACAGGAAGTATTGTCTCTGCTGCTATAAAACCGGCAAGGTGCGCCGCGCTTCCAGCGCCTGCAATTATAACCTTTATGCCGCGCTCCCTTGCAGTCCTTGCATATTTGGATGTCCTTTTTGGAGAGCGGTGCGCTGATGAGATTGTTATCTCATATGGTATGCCAAATTCCTTTAATACCTTTGCAGCCTCTCCCATTATGGGCATGTCTGAATCGCTTCCCATTAAAATACCGACAAGTTTTTTTGCCATATTGCCTCCTGTTTAATGCAGGGGTTAGAGATTAGGGTTTAGGGATTAGTAAAAAAACTAACCCCTAACTGCTAATCCCCAATCTCTATTTTTATCACACATCTAAAACGCACTGCAATACATAATTCCCATCTTCTCTTTCAAATTTAAGACCTGAATATGTTGCAGCCTTTACCTCTGTCTTTACATCGTGCTTTTGCAAATTCAATGGTTCGCCATATGCAATCCCGTTCAACTGATATGTATCACCCTCTTTTTTTATCTCTTTCACCAGAAATCTAGAAAATGCAATAGCGTCAGTATCCTGCTTAAAAAGCATTTCATTCAAGACCTCTACAAAAAGCGCTGCGATGTCATCTGCCTCCGCATAAATAGGAATTTCATCTTTTTCTTCAATAAGGGTTGTATCAAACATAACATTAAACATTGCCTTTGCACCATCTTGAAAAGCCTCTTCAATCGTAGCACCTGTCGCCATTATGCCAATATCAGCCTCGTGTTCCAGATATTTATAAGTCATGCTGCGATTTTAGCAGGCAGATATGTCTGCGTCAAGATGATAAAATTCAAGCCCCCCTTTATTATTGACTTTTTGCTGCCTTGAAATTAGACTTTATCTGAATGAAGACTGCCTTTGTATATTCAGATGAATTTGCAAAATACAGTTACGCTGAAGCCCACCCGATGAGGCCTGTGAGGCTCAAACTTACATATGAACTCATAAAGGCATATGGACTGCTTGATTTGGCAAATACGCACATTGTTGAGGCAAGAAAGGCGACTGATGACGAGGTCCTTTTGTTTCACACAAGGGATTATATTGATGTTTTAAAAAAGGCAAATAACGGAGAACCTCCTGCTGACGGATGGCGTTACGGCATTGGTTTTGGAGACAACCCTGCATTTAAAGGTGTCTATGACTGGTCTTTGTATTCTACAGGCGCATCAATTCAGGCTGCTGAACTTGTTGCATCGGGCAAGGTTGATTGCGCATTTAATATATGCGGCGGGCTTCACCATGCGATGAAAGACAGGGCATCGGGTTTTTGCTATTTAAATGATGCTGTTATTGCAATAAAATATCTTCTGAGTCTTAAGAAAAGGGTCGCCTATGTTGATATAGACGCACATCACGGAGACGGCGTGCAGGCTGCATTTTATGATACTGACAGGGTTTTGACTATTTCTCTGCATGAAAGCGGGGAGTATCTTTTTCCGGGGACAGGTTTTCCAAAAGAAACAGGCATTGGCAAAGGCAAAGGATATTCTATCAATCTCCCTTTTCCACCCGAATCCGATGACAATATTTTTGTAAGAGGCTTTGAAGAGGTAGTTCCTTTGTTTATAGAGAGATTTAAGCCTGACATTCTGGTTACGCAGCTCGGCGTTGATACATTCAAAACAGACCCCATAACACATCTTAATCTTACAACCAATGGCTTCAAGGCTATGATTAAAAGGTTCAAGTCTTTCAATGTTCCATGGGTTGCATTGGGCGGCGGCGGTTATAATATAAGCAATGTTGCAAGGGCATGGACAATCGCATGGGCAGTAATGAATGATATAGAACTGTCAAATAAAATACCTGAAGATTTTTTGGAAATGGGAAGAGGGTTTGGCATTTTGGAAGACAAACTGGAAGATGAGCAGGATGCTTTACATATTGAAAAGACCTTTACTAGAAAAGATATTGATAGAGATATTGCATTTTTAAAAAAAGAGGTGCGCCAAATGTAAATCTATACAGAGCGTCATAAGTAAATCAGCATACAGAGCGTCAGAACAAAGCAGGGGGCACCCACGCCAGCGGCGTGGGTCGGGCCGCGACGAAGGCGAGGAGTGAGGCGTATTTTAAGCATACGCCGCAACGACGAGCCGAGAAGCAACGCAGGTATGCGAAGTTATGACGCTCTGTATAAAATAATTATTTGCAACAATTCTTTGGATAGGATAGACTAAAATATTTAATAATTTATTCAGGAAGGTGCAAATGCTTAAGGTCTCTGGTTTGGAAAAGTCATACGGCAGACAGTCAATATTTGAAAATGTCAATTTTACCATCAATCCCGGCGAACGTATCGGGCTTGTCGGCAGAAATGGTCATGGCAAGACCACGCTCTTTAGAATGATACTCGGAGAAGAACAGCCCGATTCAGGGGTTATCAGCATTCCGTCATATTACACGGTAGGGCATCTTTCCCAGCACATCCGTTTCACGGAAGACACTGTGCTGAAAGAGGGCTGTCTCGCCCTGCCATCTTCAGAGGACGGCATTGACGAGACTTACAAGGTGGAAATAATACTTTCCGGCCTTGGTTTTACAGAGGAAGATTTCAACCGCAGCCCCATGACGCTGTCCGGCGGGTATCAGGTCAGGCTCAATCTTGCGAAGGCGCTGGTTTCTGAACCCAATCTTCTCCTTTTGGATGAGCCTACGAATTATCTGGACATCCTTTCTATGAGATGGCTGACGCAATTCCTGCGCAGCTGGCGGAATGAACTGATGCTTATCACGCATGACAGGGACTTCATGGACAGCGTTACCACGCATACAATCGGAATACACCGCTGCAAGGTTAAAAAGATTCTAGGGCCGACATACAAACTTTATAATCAGATACTTCAAGAGGAAGAGATACATGAAAAGACGCGTATCAATGATAATAAGAAACGTAGGGAGACCGAAGAGTTCATAAACCGCTTTAGGGCAAAGGCAAGCAAGGCAAGCGCTGTCCAGTCAAGGGTCAAGGCGCTTGAAAAGATGGAAAAGTTTGAAAAACTGTCTGTGATAAGAAACCTTGACTTTGAATTTAATTCAGCCCCGTTTATGGGCAAATGCCTGATAAGCGCAGACAGCATCTCATTTGCATACAGCGGGGAATGTCCTTTGCTGATTGACAGTCTGAGTCTCTCTGTCGGCAAAAACGACCGTATAGCCATTATAGGCAAGAACGGAAAGGGGAAGACCACCTTGTTAAACATCCTTGCAGGGGAAATATCTCCCACTGGCGGCGCTGTTAGCAACCATGCAAACCTTAAATTAGGATACTTCGGGCAGACAAACATTGAGCGTCTAAATTCTAATAAGACAGTTGAAGAAGAGATTATGGATGTCCATCCGACAAATAACCGCGGCGCTGCAAGAAAGATATGCGGCGCCATGATGTTTGACGGCGACAAGGCTATAAAAAAGATTAGCGTCCTGTCCGGCGGCGAAAAGAGCCGTGTCCTGCTCGGAAAACTGCTGGCAGGCCCCTCAAACCTTCTAATGCTTGACGAGCCTACCAACCACCTTGATATGGAATCAATAGACTCTATGGTGGAGGCAATTGAGGCGTTTGAAGGCGCTGTCATTATCGTTACGCACAGCGAGTTGATACTCCATGCAATAGCAACCCGGCTGATAGTTTTTGACGGGGGCAAGGTGAGCCTTTTTGAAAGCACTTATCAGGATTTTCTGGATAGGGTTGGATGGCAGACAGAGGCTGCGGAGCAATCCAAGGTCAGAAACAAACCTTTGAAGGCCAAAGGTTCATCAAATAAAGATGCAAGGCGGCTTCAAATGGAGATAAACACCGAGCGCAACAAGGCGCTTGGAAGCATACAAAAGAGGATTGCGGAAAAGGAAAAAATGGTAATGGATATGGAAAAAGATGTCGAGAAATATTCCAAGACCCTTCTGGAGGCTTCAGAAAAGGGCGATGTCAAGTCAATAATAGACATTTCCAGCGCAATCCATGACACCAATGTAAAGATAGATGCCCTTTTTGCAGAGATGGATTCTTTGAGCAAAGAACAGGATGCAAAATCGCTGGAATTTGACAAGATGTTAAATGAGATGATTATGATTACACCGATTATAAAAGCAGATTACACAGATTAAAACAAAATAGTAGTCTTAAATCTGCGTAATCGTATTTTAGAAATCTGTGTAATCAATTTCTTTCATAGGAGATTCAATACAATAGAATTCCTATAATCACTGTATTTTTGGTGGAGGCGGTGGGAATTGAACCCACTTCCGAGAATGCTTAGCCCGGGCATGCTACATACTTGTCCTGTGTTTTAAATCTCGCGCCTCAAATCCCCCGCAGGCAGGGTATCTAAGGAGCCAGCCCAATTAAATCTCGTTTCTCAGGGCTCTGGACTTAGCCTGAAAAACCATCCTGCTGATTGTCGTTCCTTTAATCCCGCAGGAAAGGTTCAAAGGAACGCTGGCTGACTTAAGCAGCCAGAGCGTAATTATAGTCGTTTGCGACTATTGTTTTCTGGTGTTTTAACGAGTCCCCAGACCTCGGTATGCTAACCCTAGCATCAGATCATCCCGTCGAAACCTGTCGCCCCCTTTCTTAATGCAAATTTCAAATCACAAGCACCAAAAATCAAACAATAACCAATGACCAAGCACCAAATTCCAAATAATGACCAAACTTCCAATGACCGAATGGCCTATTTTGGTAATTGATTATTGGAATTTATTTGGATTTTGTGATTTGGAATTTGGATTTATCTTTTTACTGCCTTTTCCATTTCCCTTTCAACAGTCTTTTTCTTTATAGCCTCTCTTTTGTCATAGAGTTTTTTGCCTTTTGCAAGGGCAATCTCAACCTTTGCCTTGCCATTTTTAAAATATATCTTTGTAGGGATAAGTGTCAAGCCCTTTTCATGTGTTTTGCCAATGAGTTTATTTATCTCCCTTTTATGAAGAAGGAGTTTTCTTATTCTTTCAGGGTCAGGCTGAGTGAATTTATCTACCTGCGCATACGGGCTTATATGGAGATTCATTAAAAAAATCTCTTCATCCTTTATCCTCGCAAAACTGTCTTTCAGATTTGCCCTGCCGATAAGAAGCGATTTTACCTCGCTTCCCTTTAGAACAAGGCCTGCCTCAAATGTTTCATCTATAAAATAATCGTAATATGCCTTTTTATTCTGGCACACTACCTTTATATTACTGGGCATTTATAATCCTGATAATTACCGGTCTGAATCCTTCTTTGTTTTCTACGGATTTGCCATACAGCCGTATGCTGAAAAAAGCAATTACAAGAAATATTATCCCAAATATTCCTGAGGCAAGGTCAGGATTTAGTTTAGGAGATATATATCCTGCCAATTCCTGACCAAGCACAACCCCTGATATAAAGCCAAATAGAGGCGCAAGATAGAGTATCAAACTTGTTTTTAAAATTGTTGCTGCTGCAACTTTGAATAGAACCCTGTCTCCTTTTTTGGCATTGACAGGATTTAGAGCCTCAACCAGCATCTCATTCCCGCCGCCAATGCTTTGGCATAAATCCTTTGCCTGACACTTTTCGCAGGTAGAGCCTCTTTCTGTTTTTATAATGGCTTTGTCATCCTTTATATCTACAACAATGCCTTGCTCCTCCACCATGTCTTTATGGTATCATGCACAATGATTATTTGCAATTTTAATATCCTTCCGTAAAATAGCGATTAAAAACCTCGCTATTTTACAAACCTGCGATTTGCCTGCCATACTTCGTTATCGGCACATTTTTGCTCCTCACCGTATTGGTGATATACGGCTCGTCGCAAAAATGGCCTCTGTCCCCGACTGAATCTATCGGGGACAACTTGCAGGTTTCCCCAAAAATCAAAGTCTATTTTTGGGTCCCTTTATTCAAGTGATTCA
>JACRNI010000141.1 GCA_016234925.1 Deltaproteobacteria bacterium
ACATTGGAAGGATATAAATCCATCGGTTCAGAGTTGGCTTGGACATGCAAGTCATGCGGATAGTTACGGGTTGAGAAGGGAGATATTCGGCAGAATAACTTTCTGCAGGGGTTTGTAGAATTAACCTTAAAAAGGAGGCGCCTTATGTTAAGGATAATCTTCTTGGTTCTTTTCATCCTCATCATCCCTATCGGCGTGTATGCCGATGACTGCGATGATGCGGCGCAGTTGATTGAGTCAGGCAACAGGGTGTTTGAAAAGGATATAAATAAGGCTTATGGTTTTTACGATACTGCCTTAAAACTCTGTCCTGCTTCCCCTGACATTCACTACAATATGGGACTGGCATATCTCAAAACCAATAACCTTGACAGGGCAGCATCCGAATTTAAAAAGACCATTGAACTCAAGCCCGAACATGAAAAGGCATACACCAATCTTGTATACATCCTTATAGAAAAGGGAAAAGATATAAGCAAGGGCATAACCATAGCGGAAAATAGGCTGAAGGCAAAGCAAGACCCTAAACTCATGGCGCTTCTCAGCATGGGGCTTTACCGGCAGGGGAAAAATGCGGATGCGGTAAAATGGATGCTCAAGGCATCGTCAAACGATCCTTCCAACAAAGATAAATACGAGGCGCTGTTGCAGCAGATGGTGGCCGGAAAGAGCCTGCCGACTGTTGCCGAAGTTTCCTCCGTCCCTCTTGCATCGCCTGCTGACGAAAAACTCCCATCCCTCCGTCCCGACACATATGCAGTCATAATTGGCATAGACTACAAGGGAAGACAGGATATACCAAATCTACAATACCCGTCACAGGACGCAAAAAAGGTTTATGAAATACTTACGGATGCAAGATATGGCGGAGTTCCAAAGGAGAATACAACCTTGCTCTTGAACGAGGATGCCACAAAGAATAAAATGATTGCAGGACTCCGCAAGATAAAGAACTGGGACGGATATATATATGTCTATTTTTCGGGGCATGGGGCGCCAAAGACAAAGGAGGGTAAATTTGTAGATGCCTTTTTAGTCCCAAGCGATGTCGAGATAACGGACCCAGAGGTTATGGAGGATACGAGCATAAAGATTTCCTATTTACAGGAGCTTATTGACTCATCGCAGGCAAAGGGTGTTATGGTAGCGCTCGATGCCTGTTTCACAGGCGGAGGTAAATCCATTGTCCCAAAGGGCGGGAAGCCGCTGGTTCTCATGGGCATGTCTCCCGAGCTCATAAAGCCAAAAGGGACAGGCAAGGTCATCATCACATCATCGGCAGCAAACCAGCAGTCATGGGAAGATGATAAAGAGATAAAGGGGGGCATATTCAGCCATTATCTTTTGGAAGGATTAAAAGGGAAGGCAGGAAAAGAGGTATGGATAAAGGTGGATGAGCTCGCAGATTACATAAAAAACAGTGTGCCAAAGATGGCAAAGAGACTGAAAGGGCAGGAGCAGAATCCTATAGTTTCAGGCAAGGGGGACTTTGCTGTTGCAAGAAACTGGGATATGGCAAAGGTGTTGGATGCGGATATGGCAAAGACAAGGCTCAAGGCTGCGTTTGAAAAGGGGATTATAAGCGAAGAACAGTTGAACAAGGCAATGGATGAATTAAAGACGCAAAAACGCTCAAGGACATTAAAATCATTTCTTGAGGGAAAGATTGACGAGAAGAAATTCGGGGAGTTGTATTGAGATGAGAAAAGGATTTCTTTCCATTATTGCTATTTTATTGTTTGCCCTTCCTGCTCATGCCTCTGAAAATCCCCCTTTAATTCCCCCTTTGCAAAAGGGGGATACAGGGGGATTATGGATTGAGGCAACTGGCGAGGCGTATCTCGGAGAGATAGACACGCCCAAAGAAGTGCGAGAGCGGGCAAAGATAGATGCTCAAAACAAGGCGGTTGAGCAGGCGGTCGGAACATTTATCAGGGCGCACACCCTTGTTTCAAACAATCAGGTTGCAGAGGATTTGATATACGCCGCAGTCAGAGGAAAGATAGGCAAGGTTGAGATTTTAAAAGAGGGATGGGATGAGAAAGACAGGCATCTTTACAGGGTTAAACTCAAAGCCCTTATCAAACCTGTGTATCCTGAAAAAGGGCAGGGGCTTTCAATAAAACTCTCCCTTTCTAAAACAGATTTAAAACAGGACGACGAGGTTAAAATCTTTTATCAACCGGACAGCGACTGCTATGTGTATATATTTTCCATAGCAGCAGACGGCTCTGTAACGCTTCTTCTGCCGAACTCAATGAATCCCGATAACAGCGCAGAGGCAGGCAAGGCATATCAATTTCCGCCAGAGGGAAGCAAAATTAAATTGCAGGCGCAGTTTTTGCGTGATTACAATAAACCTGTTGCAGAGGAGCGGATAAAGATTATTGCCACGAAGAAAAAAGAGGCTCTTATACCGCTCGGATTTCAGGAAGGTATGTTTAAGGTCTATGACGCAAAACAAACAGGCATGATAAGCGATTTAGTAAAGAGGCTCAATCAGATTGAGCCTGCTGACTGGGCAGAGGCGCAGGCGGGGTATCTGCTGAGGAGATGAGGCGCTGATATCCTGTAGCGCATTATTTTATTCGTCGTGGCAGGTATTTCCACCTGCCACTGTGCTGTCAGGAGGAAACTCCTGACAGCACAGGAACCTTAAATTCTGCAAAACATTATCTTATGAATATATTAAAGATTGCGAAAAAGGTATTTGACATTGAGGCAGATGCAATAAAAGACCTGTCTGACAGATTGAATTCGGATTTTGAAAAGGCGGTTGATATTATCCTCAAGACAACTGGCAAGGTTGTTGTTACAGGCATTGGGAAAAGCGGCATTATATGCAAAAAGATAGCATCCACATTTGCCTCAACCGGCACGCCTGCGTTTTTTCTCCACCCTGCTGAAGGCATCCACGGCGACCTTGGAATGCTTACAAAAAACGATACTGTTATTGCAATATCAAACAGCGGCGAAACAGAAGAGATGGTAAAGATAATACCTGTCATAAAAAGGCTTGGTATAAAAATGATTTCAATGACAGGCAATAAGGATTCTACACTTGCAAAGGCAGGAGATGTTTTTATTGATATATCAGTAAAAGAGGAGGCATGTCCGCTTGGACTTGCGCCGACAGCATCAACAACTGCAACACTTGCAATGGGTGATGCCATTGCGGTTGCCTTGCTTGAAAAAAGAGGTTTTAAACAAGAGGATTTTGCAATGCTGCATCCAGGCGGCGCGCTTGGCAAAAAACTTTTGACAAGGGTAGAGGATTTGATGCACACAGGCGAAGATATTCCTCTGGTCAATATCAAAACCTCAATGAAGGATGCAATTCTTGAAATGACAGCAAAAAGGCTGGGCATTACAGGTGTTGTTGATAATAATGGAATCCTTAAAGGCATAATAACAGACGGCG
Organism: Deltaproteobacteria bacterium; assembly: GCA_016234925.1. Lineage (GTDB taxonomy): Bacteria > Desulfobacterota > GWC2-55-46 > UBA9637 > GWC2-42-11 > JACRNI01. Next base: position 3,422 of record JACRNI010000141.1, read on the forward strand.
ATTTAAGAAGGACATTGGAAAAAGGAAATAATATACTTGACAAAAAGGCATGTGATATTATGTCAAAAAATCCAAAGAAGATTGAAA
>JACRNI010000101.1 GCA_016234925.1 Deltaproteobacteria bacterium
AATGGTGTAAAAACCTGTCTGCTTAATTCCGGGCGCTGGGAGTTCTGCCTCTGCCATTGCCTCTTTCATTCTCCTGATACCTGTGCCTGCCCGCTCTACCTTGTCCATCCTGAAAAACATATCTGCTATCCGTTCATTTCTCCTTACGGAAATTTTTCCGAAATCGCTTTTCTTTGCACCCGGGAAAATGCCGGGGTTTATTATTTCTACCCTGTCGTCATATAATTCTACCATCAGGCTTGTTCCCCTTACGCTGTAATCACGATGGATTATCGCATTTGCCACAGCCTCGCGCAGAGCCTCTAATGGAATCTCATAAATGTCTTTACGGTTTACGCCTTTTATTTCGCTGCGGCGGTTAAGATGTTTTTTTAAAAACAACACAGCGGAATTGAACTGAGTAAGCAGGTCGTCCTGCACATCCTGTCTGTCATAGATATGAACCCTGTCTTTGCCTTTAAATGCAATGAGCGTCATCTGCGATTGAAGGATGAATTTGCGCGGCTCTTTGGCAAAAAATAGGACGGCTGCATTTGTAATCTTGCTGTCGTGTGCCAAACTCAGACTTGTCAGCAGGTCTCGCGGCGATATTCTCTTTATCTGAACATCTGCCTCTTTAAGAAAGCCTTGAATCTTCTCTTTTGATATGTCATCCCATGCAATGTCTTTATTTATCTTCTCTTCAAAGGGGCTTGCTTCATGCTCCTGAAACATTATTCTCAGTTCATGGTTGCTCATCTTCTGTGTTGTGCCGTCAAGCCTTCTGAAATAGCCGGATGCACAACTATACGGTTTTTCCTCCCCCTGCGGAACTTCTATTGCTGCAATGTTTTGAATGTGTTTAATCTTTGTCTGTATAGGCGGGGCGCAGTTTCTTGCAATAGAATTGATGCGGGCTTTGAGGTCATTGGTTAGTTTCTCCCCTGCTATTGTGCGGTCGTCTCTGACACCGAGAAGGATTGTCCCGCCTTTTGTGTTTGCAAACGCAACCATATCCTCATCAATCCGGGCAGTAAAATGCTCCTTGAACTCAACGGTAAGCCCTTCGCCCTCTTTAATAAGAATATTTATCTTCTCAAGTTCTGTCATTGGTATAGTAATTCTGGCGGGCGCAGCCCACCCTACCTGACTGTCACAAAATGCAGGGGTTCGTGGGACAGATAAATAACTTTATTCCTTACCCATCCCGATTTATTGAACCCGATATATTGGGCTTGATGAATCAAGCCCCTACAATATCTTGGGGTAGAATTGATTTTCATAAAAATTTTAGGACAGCCTGTGCTTGCCATTTTTTTCTAAAACAAGGTCTATCTGCCTTTTCCCAATATCAACCTTTTGTATCTTTACTTTAACCTCATCGCCGATGCGGAACCTTTTTTTTGTCCTTTCTCCAATAAGGCTGTGCTGCTTTTCAACGAATGTATAGTAATCGTCTTTTAGATTTGTTACATGAACAAGCCCTTCAACAAAATAGTCCTTTAACTCAACAAAAAAACCAAATGATGTAACGCCTGTTATAAAACCATCAAATGCCTCGCCAACCTTGTCAGACATAAACTGCGTCTTTTTTAAATCAACGATTTCCCTTTCTGCCTCCATTGCATTCCTTTCCATCTTTGATGTGTGGTTGGCAATATCAGGAAGCGCTGCGCTCCATTTGTCCTTTTCCTTATCAGAAAATTTCTTCGCAAGCATTGTCTTTAAAAGCCTGTGAACAATCAAATCAGGATACCGCCTTATTGGAGATGTGAAGTGCGTATAAAAATCGAATGCAAGCCCAAAGTGTCCGATATTTTCCTCTGAATATCTTGCCTGCTTCATTGAACGGAGAAGGACATGATTTATAAGTTTTTCCTCTGTTTTTCCTTTAACCTGTTCAAGAAAGCGCTGAAGTGTTTTTGGCCTTGCCCTGCCCTTGAGTTCAAGATGATAGCCAAAATTCGAGATAAATTCCTTAAAATCAAGCAAATCCTCATTATCAGGCTCTTCATGCACCCTGTATAAAAAAGCCGTTTTTGAATGAGCCATAAACCTAGCAACTGTCTGGTTTGCCTGAAGCATGAATTCCTCAATAATCTGGTGCGCAATGTTTCTTTCTGATTTTACAATATCCTCTACCCTGCCTTCTATATCAATTTGCCTTTACAGATGTATAGGTCATCCTTTCAATGCTTTTTATTACACTTTCATAAAATTTATAACCAGTGATTATTCCCTCATTATCAAATTCCATCTCCGCAGTAAATGCAAGCCTGTCAACACTTGGCTTTAAACTGCATATCCCGTTTGACAATGCCTCTGGAAGCATTGGTATGCACCTGTCCGGAAAATAAACGCTCGTCCCCCTTGCAAGCGCCTCTTTATCAAGGATTGAATTTTCTTTAACATAGCGGCTCACATCTGCTATTGAAACCCATAGTCTGTAGCCGCCGTTTTTCAGCCTCTCTATTGAAACAGCATCGTCAAAATCCTTTGCTGTCTCGCCGTCTATTGTAATAGTGGTCAGAGCC
>JACRNI010000136.1 GCA_016234925.1 Deltaproteobacteria bacterium
CGGGCAAGCGTAAAAGCAATCCACAGCGGGATGGCAGTAGCGGCATCTCCAATGTTATGAATCGTATCGGCAAGAAGCGCCACACTTCCCGTAAATAAGACGATAACAACCTGAAACAATGCCGTTGCAAATAGCCCAAGAAATGACCACTTGACAGCCCAAATGCCTCGCTGAGTGGTAAAAATAGATGGGTCTATGGTGCCGTGAGTATGACTATGAGTATCATCGTGACGGTTATGCTTATGAGAATCTTTTCTAAACATTAATCATTGACCTCCTTATTCTTGCCTGATGGCGGATAAGAACTTATTCACGCTCAAAAATCGCACAGATGCTGGTAGCCGCAGGCTTTAGCCTGCGAAATAACGCAACCTAAAGGTTGCGGCTACCAATCCATGTGAGGATTTAAGCCCGCAGTCCTGACACCGCAGATGGACTTTTTACAAGCCGTCACTTTATAAAATCTTCTTGATCCTCCAAATTAAACACAATCATCGGCGGATGAGCCTTTTCATCGTAGCCTGCCTTATGCCCAAAGGCATCTTTAACAACAAGCGCAAGTTTCTGGTTCACAAGATTAAGCGGAATATTTACAGGACACGCCCGTTCGCACTCTCCGCAGAATGTGCATCTGCCGGTCAAATCCATCGCCCTCTTGAGATTCCATGCAAGATTGCCTCTCAGATGCGCGCTCGTCTCAATCCACTGCGGCATATTCTTTTCCGCAATGCACCGCTCGCAATAGCAAAGCGGACATACCTGACGGCACGCATAACATTTGATGCAACGGTTAAAATGCTCTATCCAGAAACCCCATCTTTCTCCGCCTGACTTTTTATCCAGTTCTTTAATCTTGTCAAACACCATTCCTGTCGGCTCATCCGGCGACCTAAAGTCCGATTTTTCACCGATTGTCCAATCCACAATATGCGGATTTCTCACATCGCAGTTGTGGCACTTTGTAGGCATAATCTCAGGCTTTAATTCGCCTTTCCAAAGTTCCTGCTTATACACAACGCCATTGCATACCATACCGAGGATTACCACATCCTCCCGCTTCAACTGGCTCTCTGAAATAAGCACTGCAATTGTTTTTATATCGCACCCTTTTGCAACTATTGCAGGCTTGCCCAAAGCCTTGATGTCCGCAAACTTCCTTGTCAGATACAGAGAAAGGTTATTTACGCACAGAGGATTGAAAACAAGTTTCTCCACATCCTCCGGCTTCGTGATAAAAACCGGAGTCGTCCTCGTCTTCCGCTTATTCCAGCCGTAGCCGATAACAACCTTTACCTCGCCCTTTTCAAGGAGTTCTTTTGCCTTTTTGCGTAATGCGTTTTCCATGCAAACTACATCTCCATCTTGCCTATTGTATTCTTCATCAATTCATAATATTTTTTCAAACCACCATAAATGATATTAGCCACTTCCTCTTTATAGGTATGGGATGTCATATTTCTTTCATCAGTCATCTCAAGAAATTTTACATTTTCATCTTCTGTAATGATGCCTATAGTGAAAAGTTCCCTGAAACACTGTTTCGGCGAATTAGCGATTATCTTTTCCTTTATCCTTAAATATTCTTTGACAAACTTCCAGAATGCCTCAAATGTGTATTCAAATCTCTGTATTGCCGCATCCCTCACTATTATGGAGAATGGCTCATTTATTATTTCCTTGAACGTCTCCAATGAGCGGAGGGCATCTTTAAACCTTGCCTCTAACCTTTCCATAGTATTGCCTCTTTCAAAACAGAATTCCTGAACTTTTCTGAGGCATCCGCAAAGTCAACAATCTCAACCTTGTAAGGAATATTGGATTCTTCTATATATTCCCGCAAAAGACTTATCTTTCCCATGTTAAACCCAGGACCGTGCATAATGCCTATATCCACATCGGACATCGGCGCATTATCCCCCCTTGCCCTTGAGCCAAAAAGGAAAATCTTGACATCTTCATCCTTAATAAAATTATTGATAATCTTTTTAAGCCGTTCTAAATGAATATTTTTCTCTTCGCTGATTCCCATGCTTAAACCCTCAAGTTTTTATACTCCACAAACGGCCCTAATTCCTTCCATACCTTCTTATAAAACCTTATAATGCCGTTCCACACTTGACATAAATTGCAGCCATATTTCAGGAATACGGCCGGCCAGGTCAAATAACGGGGCTTCTTCAATCATGAAACCGTAGCCATGAACAAAGAAATGTCTGAATGTTAAATACTCATAAAGTTCATCAGATAATCCCTCCGATATAATTCCAGATGATACTGAACGATTCAATAAGTCTTTATGCCATGTTTCTGTTTTAGAAATCTCAATATTTTTTGTTTTCAGAACCTGTTTTAAAATATTTTCTATGCCACTGTAAATATTGTGGAGGAATGTTCCAATCGCTGCCAATTCAACGACTGATTTCTCTTTTCTTTCTATGGCTTCTTTGAGATTATTCAAAGCCGCCTCTATGTTTTCCTTTTCTGCAAGGATTTGTTTGGGTATATCAGCCATAAATCCTTATCCCTGTTTCTTCCACGAGAACATTAAACAATGATTTCCTGGAGAGGTCTATGAGGTCTACAGGCTTTGATAATTTTTTAAATAGTTCGGCATAAAATTTAAAAAATACTCGCTGCTCAATACCCTTTACACCAATATCTATATCATTAAACTCCTTGTCTTTCTCAACAGACGAGCCAAATAAGATTATAGAAGAAACATTATATTTCTTTGCGCATTCCAATATTATATTTTTATCTCTTTCGCTTATCATATGACTTCTTTCAACCCCTTATACTCCACAAACGGCCCGAGTTTTTTTACTTCATCGGTTATATTATTGATTAAATC
>JACRNI010000150.1 GCA_016234925.1 Deltaproteobacteria bacterium
AAAGCCTTCCAATGCACTCGCTTAGGACATTTGATTTTGCTCCAACAGGATCGCCATTTTTGAAAAATAACTTTTTTCTAACCTTTTGCCTCTCCATTTCAATAACTGCAAATGCGTCCTTTTTTGTATAGACCCTGTGAAGGAGTTTAGGAAAGCCGATGTCTTCCAGTTTGCGCCAATCTTCCTGCATCTATGCTCCGCTATTATTCCCCATTATCCTTGAATAAATCTCTCTAACCTTTTTTGAAGACTCAAGATAATGCTCAATAAGTTTATCGCCTGCGTCATCACCTTCGTAATCAAGCCTTTTTGCGAGTTTAAAAATATCTTCAGAGCCTTTTGCAATCATCTCATCTGCCCTGTCATTAACAATCCTGATTCTATTTTCCATCAGACGGTAAAAATTGTAAGCATCTTTCAATGTATCGCAGTCATTTCGGTTTATAATGCCCTGTCCTGAAAGTTTATCAAGCCCTTGCATGGTGTTTTGAGACCTTACATTGTGTTTCAACTGAAGTGTCTGGACTGCAAATTCTATATCAACCAATCCGCCTTTTCCTGTTTTTATATTATATCTATCCGATGTCTCTTTGGCAATCTCTAATTCCATCCTCTTTCTGATTCTTAAAAGTTCGGCTGTGTCCTCTCCTTTCAATTGTTTTTTATATATAATATCGTGGAGCAATGCAATAGTCTCATTCCCGAAAATTATATCCCCTGCGGCAGCCCTTGCCTTTATCATTGCCTGTCTTTCCCAAACTAAAGCCTTTGTCTCATTGTATTTCAAAAACGCCTCCTGCGTTATGACAAGGGGTCCTGAACTGCCTGAAGGACGCAAACGCGCGTCAACCTTAAAAACAAAACCTTCTTTTGTAATAATGGAGAGTATTGTAATAATCCTCTGGCATAATTTTGTAAAGAATTCGTGGTTTGAAATTTTCCTTGCGCCAGAGGTTTCTCCTGCCCCTCCATAGACAAAGAGCAAATCAAGGTCAGAACTGTATGTAATCTCCTCGCCGCCGAATTTGCCCAATGACAAGACAGCAAACCTGTTATCGCTTGGCATACCGTATCTTGAAACCAATTCCTCCATTGCAATTTTATATGCGCTGTCCAGACTGACATCTGCAAGAAATGTAATCTGTTTTGAAACAGTTTGCGCGTCTAATTCACCGAATATATCGTTTATGCCAATCCTCAAGATTTCAGTATTTTTATATCTTCTCAAAGCGTCAAGTTTTTCTTCATAGTCCGTTATGGAACTAATCATTGCGGATAGTTCCTTCCTCATCTCATCCATGTTTTTATACGGCTTGCTTACATCAGGGGAGAGGAGATAATCCATAATTTCAGGATGCTCTATAAATGTCCGGGATAAAAATGCGCTTGTTGAAAATAGTTTTACAAGCAGTTCCATAATATTTTTATTCTCTGCAAGGAGCGAATAAAATGCGCCTCTTGCCCCGACTTTAGACACAAACCTTTCAAGATGGGCCAGCGCCATATCAGGGTCAGGGCACGAAACTATCCTTGAGATGAGGAATGGCAGAATCTTATTAAGCGCCGCCCTTGCCTTTTGCGGGATATGGCTAAACAGATGCCCTTGTTTTAATAATTTGATGTTTTCAAATGCTGCTTCAGGTTCTCTGAATAGAAATTTCTTGAGAAGTCCTGCTGCCTCGTTTTTCTCTGTTTCATCGCTTAAGACAATAAATATATCCTTTGGAATATCCTGCCCTATCTCTTTAGAAGGCTTATAAAAAAGTCTTTCATATATTTCATGGACATTCTCTGTAATTGTTTTGTATTGTTCCCAGAATAATTCGTGGTCCTTAAAACCGAGCATCATTGCAAGCCTTGCAATCGCTCCTGCATTTGATGGAATCGCCTGCGTCTGCCTTGCCTCAACAATCTGGATTTTATGCTCAACATTTCTTAAAAATATGTATGACTCCCTAACCATATTTGAATCATCAGAAGTTATATAATTACATTCTTCAAGCGACCTTAAGGTATTTAATGTATTTTTTTCCCTTATGTTTTTATCCTTTCCTGCATTTATCAGTTGCAAGGCCTGAACAAAAAACTCTATCTCTCTTATGCCGCCGTATCCGAGTTTCACATCAACTAAATCAGGGTTTCTTCTTAAAAGGCTTAAATCTATTTTTTCCTTCATTGCCTTGATTTCTTCAATTGCAGTAAAATCCAGATATTTTCTGTATATGAAAGGTTCTAGCATCTTAAAAAATGCCACGCCTAATTTTTGACTCCCTGCAACAGGTCTTGCCTTTAACATTGCTGCCCGCTCCCATGTCTCGCCCCATGATTCATAATAGATTTCTGCGCTCCGCAAAGAATTTGCAAGGTCTCCGCTTTTTCCTTCAGGCCTCAAATCAAGGTCTGTTCTAAAGACAATGCCGTGATCTGTAACCTGTCCAATAAGTTTTGTTATCATCTCAGAAAGTTTTACATAAAACGCATGAAGGCTAATGGTCTGTTTACCTGTTGTTTCGCCGTTGTCCGATGAGTAGATATAGATTATGTCTATATCAGAACTAAAGTTTAATTCTCTTCCTCCTAATTTTCCCATCCCAATTATTGTAAATTCTGATTCTTTTTTAGTTCCGTCAATATCAGTGTATATTGGTATCCCATAATCTTTTTTAAGTTTATCAAGGGCAAATCTATACGCAGCATCAAGGCATGAACTTGCCAAATCAGATAATTCCAGAGTTGTCTCTTCCATGCTCGCAAGGTTTAATATATCCCTTGCGCCGATTCTTAAATACTCCTTTTCTCTGTATAAACGCAGCGCCTTTGCAATATTTTCCCCCGAGTTCAATAAGGATGCGGCTTCATTGAGTTCCTTTGAAAATATCTCAATATCCTTTTTTATATGAATACCGTTTTTCAAAAAAAGATATTCAAGATTTGAACTGTCTTTGGCAAGTATGTTTGAAAGGAAATTAGAGGCGCCTGCGATATATGCAAGAGGCTTGAGGCTAGAGGCTAAAGGCTTCAGTATTTCTTCATTGCACGAAGATGCAATCCTTTCAAGATTATTGAGGCTGTCCGAAGGTGATGGCGATGAGGCTGCGTAATTTATAATATCAGGAATAAAATCTTTAAAAGGGGTTTGGGCGAGGAGTTTTATATTCTTTAAAGCCTTTTCCTCATCAGAAAAGCCTGATTTTTTAAGAAGCAAGAGGGCATCGCTGTCTTTTATCTGCAATATCTTCTCATACCCCAAATCCCGATATAGAAAAACCATATCGGGATTTAAACCGCCAATTCATCCTGAAATACTGCGTTATCGGCGATTTTGCTCCTCACCGTATTGGTGATATACGCTTGCGTCGCAAAATCGCCTCTAGCCTTGTCTTTCAGGCGACTTGACGGCTTACCCAAAATCCTATATCGGATTTTGGGTAAACATCAATGGCTGTATACCAATTTAACCTTATTTTTTCAACAAGCAACTGCCTTTTCAATCTCCTTCAATTCATTTTCAAAAACCGATGGAAAATATTTTGTGCAGCCTGACACCTTGACAGCGCTTTTCCCTTCTGAATGCGTTATGATTATTTTTAAACCCCTGTCATAAAATACAAACCTTATCAAAAGCCCGATTGCCATAAAAATAAAACCTGCAAACATAAAATTTGCGCCATAGTCTCTGCTGACAAGCGCATGCACCCACGGCTTTAAGTCATAGAATGATATTTTCAAACCGCCGATTTCTGCCTCGCCTGATTTTGACACAATCCCTTCGCCAACAATCTTGCCCCCTTTATTCACCTTTAATAAAAAACCGGGGTTTTTAGGTATCTCGGATTTATTTCTCGGCCCTTTTTTTGTCATTATTAAATCAGGGTAAAAAACTGTATATATTTTATAATCTGTATCCGGTATGTCAAAGGAATCTTCCTGACCCCTGCGGGTCATAAGCAAGACCTCTGCATCTAATATGATTTTGCCGTCTTTACCTTTTATTAAAAATGAAGGGTTAAATCCATAGTTGTCTATATTATACTGAAAGCCATTGTATTTCAGAGGAGCATTCACCCTGATTTCTTTTGTAAAAGAGTCATCCCTATCTCCAACCTTAACTGTAGCAGCATAATCAACAGGAAATCTATCATCCTTATAAACCGCCTTCCACTCCTCAAGCATGATATTGCCCTTTGGCAAGTTTGCGCCAAGTATCGGAATCCTGTTTGTCCTTAAAAGCCCTTGTTTATCAAGTGAATATATAGAGCCTTTTGTCAAAACCATCTCCCCTGCAAACAAGGTTAAAGATGTTATAATCGCTGCGATAATGATAACAAGCAAACCAAGATGAAAGAGCATGCTGCCCCAAAAACCGACACTGCCTTTTGATGCAGATATTGAAATGCCTTCTGGCGCAGATGTCTCTTTAACATCCCATCTAGTGCCTATAATCTTTAAAAGATTTTGTCTTGCGTCTTCTGCGCTTAAATTGCTGATAAAATCTCTTTCTATTCTGAACACCTTGCCTAAAGCGCCTGTTTCTTTGGCCTTTATCCTTGTCTGAATTCGGCTCAATGTGCATATTATGGTGCTTATAAATGTAAGAAATGGAAATATAAGGAATATCGGAGATGTTGTTATGCCTTGAAGACCGAATGCCCTGCTCATCAAGTATAGATATGGTTTTTCATTTTGAAACCTGACAGCCTCATCTTCTTTCAGGGAATAGACATCAGGGAAAAGGGTTGCAATAAAAAGCAGGCCTGCGGTCATTATAAGGAGAAATATCGCAAACCTTCTTGAAAGAAATAATCGCCAGATTTTATTCATGTATGGCTCAGTGAACACAGATTACACAGATTTAAAAATCAAGATTGCACAGATTTAAGCACATCTTTAATCGGTGTAATCGCTTTTCCTAATCTGTGTAATCAAGGCTGTTGATGCTTTTTTCAACAGCCTGTTAATAAAAAAGGGGCAATTATGCCCCGATTTGCCAAAGATAAATAACCAATAATCAAGCACCAATAAACAAACAATAACCAATGACCAAATTAAGAGGATACTGGGTTTCAAACCCAGTATCCTCAAAAAATTCTAAACAGTTTTGAATTTTTGTCATTAGAATTTGTTTAGGATTTAGATATTAGAAATTAGGATTTATTTTTACTCCTCTTTTTCCTGCAAAAGTTCCTTTACCTTTTTTTCAAGGCTGTGAACCTTTTTCTCCAGTTTAACAAGGTCTTCCCTTGTCGCTATATTCATCTTTGCAAATGAATCTTTTATTGCGGCAGTTATCTTAGATTCTGCTGCCTTTCTCTCATCCTCTGCCTTTTTCATAACTTCTTTAAAAAGGTCTTCAGCCTCTTTTTTGCTGACCTCTCCCTTTGATTCCATTTCCTTTATAAATTCCTTGACCTTTTCCTCGCTCAGACTCATAAGCCCAAGCCCCATGAGTAATGCCTTTTTGAATACATCTGTAATCATGATTACCTCCTATGAAATTGATTACACAGATTTTTAAAAATGATTACACTGATTAACTAATCTTTTCTAATCTGCGTAATCTGCCTTTGTAATCTGTGTAATCATAATATCTCCTAATTGTAATCCTTTACAAAGTATATGGTGATATGTTATTTTGGCGGCGTCAATATGCAATTGGAAAGATATTATAGATTGATAATGATGTCAAGATAATGTAAAGGTAGGTGTTTGGAATGCAAAAAATTCCAAAGATAGTTTTAGTATTCTTTCTGCTTTTTTCCTATCCAGCCGCATTATCTGCGCAGGAAAGAGATGAACTCCTCCTATTCTTTGAGGAAAAGGAACTCTATGTTGAGGCGGCATCCCGCATAAGAGAACCTGCATCTGAATCCCCTGCAATTATCAATATCATCACACAGGAAGAGATAAGAGATTTGGGCGCAAGGAACCTTCTGGATGTCCTCTACACAATCCCGGGTTTCTTTGACATTCAGGATATAAATGAGCATGTAATTGCAGGCAGAGGCGTATATGCCACATCTACTCAAAAGATACTTCTTTTAAGAGATGGTCATAGACTGAACGACCCTATGTTTGAAAATATCATGCCTGAAAATTCCATAAGCCTTGCAAGCATAAAGAGGATTGAAGTCATGCGCGGTCCGGGGGCAAGCCTTTACGGCAATGCCTCGCTTCTCGGCATTATCAATATCATTACATTAGATGAAAAAGCACAGTCAAAAGTCTCTGCGGGCATAGGCAATTTTGAACAGAAGACCTTTGACCTTGTCTATAATAAACCTTTGTCAGGAAACAGGCAGTTCATGTTCTTTTCGTCATTCTATGATTCTGAAGGCGAAAAAATCAATTTAAATTCAGATAAAGATTTTTCAAGCAACCGCTCATCAGGGGAGCAGCGTATTGACAGAAGGCCGTTAAACTATGACATCGGCATAAAATATAAAGGCGAGGAAAGCCTCGCTTCTATTTCTACAAGACGCTCCAATTATGACACGCCCAGAGGAAACCTTGGACAGTTTCTTGCACAAAATGATAATCTTGTTGACCCAAAGCAGGATTTTTACAACACACACCTTGATTTTCAGTATATGCCCAAGTGGAATGACATAAGATTTAATTTCCGCCATTATCTCGACTATTCAAAGGTAGATACGCCGCAGTACAGCGAGGTATCAAGAAATGCCGCGCCAAAGGGCAAGGCATTTATCCTTGAACTTGAGGACATGCGGGCAGGCATAGAATACAGCGGGCAGATTGACCATAAAGATGGAACTGCTGCTATCGGTGTTCAGGTTGAGGCATTCAGGCTTTTGGACAGCAGGATAGAGACATCCTTCGACGACTATACAAATCTTAAGACCAAACAAGGACTGCCTGAAGATACAGAATGGCTCGGCGCTGTATATGTTCAGGAAAAATATAGCCTTCTGCCAAACTTAATCCTGAACGGCGGTTTAAGATTAGATCACTATGAAGCCTTTGGAAATTCTTTAAATCCAAGGATTGCTTTGATTTATAATCCATTTGCAAAGTTTTATGCCAAGGCTGTCTATGCAAGGGCGTTTCAGGCGCCAACCTATTTTTACAGAAAAGAAAATCAGGGGCTTGGATACGGCGCTGCAGAAGGACTAAAGCCTGAAAAGATGGACACATATCAGTTGAGTTTTGAAAACTGGTTCCCCCAGTTCAATGACATTGGCTGGGCAAGGGTAACATTCTTTTACAATGAACTTAAAGACCTCATAAGCAAGCCGGCAGGCGCATCTGCATATATGAATTTTCAAAATATGACCACAGAGGGCATTGAAACAGAGGCAAAGATTACAATAAAACCATTCACACTTTTTGCAAACCATTCATATATAAGACCTGTAAAAGATGAAACAACAGCATCTCTTTTAAAAGACGGTGAACTCATAAATTATCCGCAAAACATTATAAACAGCGGACTCATGTGGAAGTATCAGCCCATTTCAGGAAGTTTTTATGCAAGTTGGCATGACAGGATAAAGTCGCCGATAGGTACATCATCAACAACATATAGATACGAGCCTGACAATGAAATCCCTGCCAAAACCATGTTTAACCTTACAATCAATGCCCAAGATTTCTATAAAGGTTTTGAGGCGTCCCTTAAAATCCACAACCTGTTTGATGAAAGGGATTTCAGGGGCGGAACCGTGCTAATCCCTTATCCGCAAGAAGGAAGAAATATCCTTTTCACAGTGGGATATAAGTTTTAAGAATGTCAAATGAAAATGTCATTGCGAGGGAGTGTAGTGGTTTGATTTATCAAACCAGTGGGACAGGCATCTTGCCTGTCATCACAGGCTGGAAGCCTGTGCCACTTGGGTTCAATGAATTGAACCCCTACAGTATTTTCAGGTGAAACTAACAACAAAAACCTGCATCCTATCTATCGTTATATCCATCCTAATCTTTAATACCCCTTCTTTTGCCTATGATATAATAATCATAAAAGGCAGAGACATCCCGCCGTACAGAGAGGCGGTCAAGGGTTTTAATTCTGTTCTAAAGGCGAATGTCCATGAGTATGTTATAGAGCCCGAGTTCAATGATGAGGGAAAAGGCCATGCAATTATACGGGGATTAAAAAATCATAAGACAGACTTGATATTCACCCTCGGCTCAGACGCCCTTGCTTTGGTGGAGGGAGAATTCAGGGATACGCCCATTGTATTTTCCTTTGTATTAAATCCCGATGCAGTCATAGGGGCAGGGGGGGGCAGCAGGAGAACAAATATAATTGGAATAGATATGAACATCCCTCCTGAAGAGCAGTTTAATGCAATCATGAAAATAGTCCCGAATGTCCAAAGGATTGCCGTTATATATGACCCGTCAAAGACACAGCCGCTTATCATAGAGGCAGAGGCTGCTGCAAAAAAACTTGGGATAACCCTTGCGGCAAAAAAGATAGCAACAAAGGCAGAGGCGATAAATGCCATATCGCAAATGGAAGGGAAGGCAGACGCAATTTGGATGGCGCCTGATGCGACAGCAATAATCCCGGAGTCCATAGAATATATGCTCCTTTTCTCCTTTAGAAACAAAATCCCCATTATCGGCATCTCGGAAAAATATGTAAAAAACGGCGCCCTCCTTGCCCTTTCCTTTGACAGCGAAGACATGGGAAGACAGGCAGGAGAGGCGGCGGCGGCAATGATCCTTGAAGGCCTTGAAAACAGGGATATAAAAAATGCCCCTCTGCTTAAACCCAGAAAATTCAGACTTTCTATCAACCTGAACACGGCAGAAAAAATGGGAATAAATATTCCGGAAAAGATAATCAGGCAATCTGATAAGGTTTATAGGTGATTTAATGACAATAAAGATATTTAATAGTTTCAAGATAAGGGTATTCGGACTTATATCTGTTTTGATAATAGCAATGTCGCTGTTTTTTACAGCAGTTGTTATATATCAGGAGACAAATTTGCTGAAGCAAAATCTTGTAAACAGGGGCTTGTCTATCATTAGAAGTCTTGCCCATGACAGCGAACTTGGAGTATTCACAGAAAACCATGACCTCCTTGAATCTGTGCTGCAAAACAGCGTCAAGTTGGAAAGCGGCATCGCATATGCTGTAATTTACAACCTGCGCGGCAATCCGATTGATTTTCATACAAATGAAAAAACCTTTGCCCCGAATATTGCCGAGAATATAAAAAAAGAGATTTTTGAAAAAAGGGATCCATTCTGGCAAAAGACTATGCTGAACAAAGACGGCATTTACGAATTTTGGGCGCCTGTAATCGCATCAGAGGAGTTTAAAAAAGAAGAAGATATTATTGGTTTCACTGATGTTAAAGAGCCTTCCATTCCTGAATTAAAACCTTTCAGGACAGGAAAAAAAGGCAAAATAATCGGTGTGGCGCAGATAGGATTTTCTTTAAAAGAGATAAACAGCCATATAAAAAATATTATCTTCGTCAACGTATCTATAACCATTCTAGCTCTTCTCATTGGTTTTATCTTTATATATATTGTCGCAAACAGGATAACCGAACCTCTTTTAAGGCTGAAAAAAGCCGTGGAAACAATAGAAAAAGGCAGGGCATTTGAGAGGATTGATATAGACTCAAGAGATGAAATAGGAGACCTTGCGCTGTCATTTAACAGGATGGTTGAAGCGCTTGAGAAAAAAGACAAAGAGATTATGCACCATGTAGAGGAACTCTCTGCGCTTAATCTTGTCGCCTCTGCTGTAAATCAATCTCTGGATTTAAAAAACATCCTCTATACTGCTTTGAAGGAGATAATAAAGGTTACAGGCATGGAGGCAGGCTGCATATATCTTCCGTCATCATGGGATGGGGGGGATGGGGGGGATGGGGGGGATGGGGGGGATGGAAAAACATTTAACATCGCGGCATATGCGGGGCTCGACCATAAATTTGTAAATGCAATTGATTCTATCAAACTGGGGGAGGGAATTACAGGCAGGGTAGCCATCTCAGGGGAATCTATTATAGTGGAGGATATATCACATGACCCGAGGATTGCCAGAACTGCTGTATTTGAGGAGGGGTTCAAGGCATTTGCCAGCATTCTATTGCACTCTAAAGAAAATACCATTGGCATAATGAACATAACATCCCGTTCAATCCATCCATTTACTCAGGATGAGATTGGACTTTTATACTCCATTGGAAATCAGATAGGAACAGCGATTGAAAATTCCATGCTCTATGAAAGGTTAAAAAGACAACTGGAGGAGATTGAAAGGACACAGGAAAAACTCATCCGCACGGCACGGCTTGCATCCCTTGGAGAACTCGCGGCAAATGTTGCGCATGAGGTGAATAATCCGCTTACTGCTGTCCTCTCCTATACATGTATGATCATGGATGATATGCCTGAAAATCATCCTGACAAGAAAAAATTAAACATCATTCAAAATGAGACCATGCGCATAAAGCATATTGTCAGGAATCTATTAGACTTTTCCAGGCAGGCGGAACCTAAGATGGATAATGCCAGCATTGCTGATGTTATAAAGGATACATTAAATCTCGTGGCCCATCTCGCAAAGGTTTCAAATGTCCGAATCGTTGAGGAATACACGAATGATTTACCGCTGGTAGCCATCGATGTGCAGCAGATAAAGCAGGTCTTTTTGAATCTTTTTAACAACGCCATGTATGCGATGCAAAACGGCGGAGATTTAAGGATTGAGGTTTCAAAGAAAGAGAAATGGGTATGTGTCAATGTCTGCGATACCGGGGCCGGCATCCCTGAAAATATTATCCATAAAATATTTGACCCGTTTTTTACAACAAAACCTGAGACAAAAGGCACGGGGCTGGGGCTGTCAATAAGCCACGGGATAATAGAAAAGCACGGCGGAAGGATAAATATTACAAGTAAAATTGGCAAGGGGAGTGTGTTTACTGTAATGCTGCCATGTGGTCAATAGTCATTGGGAGGGGGATAGTTGAGGCTGGAAGATTTAGAAATTTATCGGTTATCCATGGATGTTGCGGAAAAAATATGGTCAACAGTCATCAAATGGGATTATTTTTCTAAAAAGACTGTGGGTGACCAATTGGTTAGATCTGCCGATTCTATTGCAGCTAATATCGCTGAAGGGTATGGAAGATTTCATTATCAAGAAAACAAGCACTTTTGCTATTATGCAAGAGGTTCGCTATTAGAAACCGGAACATGGCTAACGAAAGCCAATAACAGAGGATTGATTCCAGAACAAGATTATAAATCTCTCACATCTTCTCTGGAAACTATTCATAAAAAACTAAACAGCTATATCCGTTCCATTGGCAAAATGACCAATGACTAATGACTAATGACCAATGACCAACATGCCAAAAGAAAATATTCTGATTATAGACGATGAAGGCGTAATTTTAGACACATCGTCAGAGATACTGCGAAGGGTTGACTACAGGGTAACAACTGCATGTAACGCTGAAGAAGGTTATGCAGCGCTTAAAGCAGGGGGATTTGACCTTGTTATTACTGACATCAGGATGCCCGGCATGGATGGGTTGTCTTTAATCAAAAAGATAAGGCACGAGATTTCAACCGACATACCTATCATTGTCATTACAGGACATGGGACAGTTGATACTGCCATTGAATCTATGAAACACGGGACACAGGGATTCATAATGAAACCGTTTACACCGCAGGAGTTTAGAGGAACAGTAAATGATGTCATTACAAAGAGCGGCATTATGAAAGAGAATATCAGGTTAAAAGCCGTTGAATCTTCTTATATCAGTATAATTGCCACATTGGCGTCAACTATTGAAGCAAGGGATCCTTACACAGCAGGTCATGCGTTTCGTATGGCAGAATACTCAAAGGGCATTGCTGTCCAGATGGGCGCATCTGATGAAGAGAGTGGGACCATCTACAGGGCTGCCGTGCTTCACGATATCGGCAAGATTGGCATCCCTGACCATATCCTGTTGAAAAAAGGCCCTCTGACGCAGGATGAGATTCAGATTATGAATGAACATGCAGAGATCGGCGGCAAGATACTTGATAATATGAAGGGGCTGGAAAAGGTGGCTGATATTGTAAGGCATCACCATACCTATTTTAATATAAAGCATCATACGCATAAAGTGAACGGCAGGGACATTCCGCTTGGGGCGAGGATTATTGCAGCGGCAGATGCGTTTGAGGCAATGACATCTCTCCGTCCATATCGGAAGGCAAAATCTGTTTCAGAGGCAGTGGAAGAGCTCAAAAGAATGACAGGCACTCAGTTTGACCCTGATGTAGTAAATGCGTTTATAGAGGTGTTGAAGGACAGGGGGATGGTGTGATAAAAAATAGTCATTAGTCATTTGTCAATGGTCATTAGTCATTAGTCATTTGTCAATGGTCATTAGTCATTAGTCATTGGTCATTGGTCAATAAAAACTAATGACAATTGACTATTGACTATTTTAATATCTCATAAACCTTTTCCAGCGCCTCATCAAGTTTTTCCGGCTTGTCGCCGCCGCCCTGAGCCATATCTGCCCTGCCTCCGCCTTTGCCTCCGATGAGCGGCAAAATCTCTTTAACTATATTTCCTGCATTATATTTAGAAATCAAATCCTTTGTTATGGCTGCCAAGATTGCCGCCTTGCCGTTATTTTCGCTTCCCAAAACAACTATGCCTGAACCAATCTTCTGCCTGAGTCTATCCGCCATCTCGCGCATGTCCTCTGGTTTTTCAGTCTCAACCCTGCTTGAAATCACCTTCACGCTGCCGATGGTCTTGATTTTTTCCATTACAGCATCAAGCGTCTGTCTTTCGCCGCCGGTCTTTAATTTTTCTATTTCTTTCTCAAGTTGTTTCTGATTCTGGAGCATCTTATTTATTTTTTCAGATAATTCTTTTGGACTGGTCTTTAAAATAGATGCGCTTTCAAGGAGCATATTTTCCTGCTCTCTTATATGATTTATCGCCTCATTGCCTGTAACAGCCTCAATCCTCCTTATGCCTGCCGCAACTGATGACTCGCTTACAATCTTGAATAAGCCGATTTCGCCTGTCTGCTTTACATGGATGCCGCCGCATAGTTCCTTGCTGAAATCCTTTATATCAACAAGCCTTACAACATCGCCGTATTTCTCGCCAAAAAACGCAATAGCGCCTCTGTCAACTGCCTCTTGATATGAAAGCGCATCTGTAGAAACTAAAAGGTTTTCCCTGATTGCCTCATTCACTTCATCTTCAATACTTTTTATTTCATTTTCTGTAAGTCCTGCAAAGTGATTAAAATCAAACCTTAATCTCTTTGCTGTTACGAGAGAGCCCGACTGCCGCACATGCGCCCCAAGCATCTTTCTCAAAACGGCCTGCAATATATGCGTGGCTGTATGATTTAAACTGACAGCCTTCCTGTTCTTCAAATCAGGAACCATCTCCACATCATCTCCTGTTTTTATCTCCCCCTCTTTCACTATCGCATAATGGGTAATCAAATCAGTCAGAGGTTTTTTTGCATCTATAACATCAACGGTCAAATCCCTGCCTATTATCCTTCCAATATCTCCAGCCTGTCCGCCTGACTCGCCATAAAACGGCGTCTCATCAACAATGATTTCAATTCCTGAATTAAAGCCTTTCAGGACAGGCTCATCATCTGAGTCTGGCTGTGCCGCCCGCTCAACTACTTTGCCATTCTTTATAATGCACTTAACCTTTGCTGACGAGACATCTATGTTGTAGCCGACAAATTTTGAGACTATTCCTGATGACGCCAGTTTTTTATATAGTTCAGATGTCTTTTCCTCGCCAGAACCCTTCCACGCCTCCCGCGCCTTGAGCCTCTGGTCATCCATTGCCTGATTAAAACCATTCTCATCAACTGCAATCCCGTCTTCTTCTAATATATTTACTGTCAAATCCAGAGGAAAACCGTATGTGTCATAGAGTTTAAATGCCGCATCACCTGCCAATATCTTTTTGTTTTTTTTCTTTAACATAGAAACCTCTTGCTCCAATATATTTAATCCTGTTTCAAGGGTCTGCAAAAATCTCTCCTCTTCGCTCTTTATCGCCTTTGCAACAGTATCCTTTGCGCCTTTAAGTTCAGGATACTGCCCTTTCATAATATCTATAACGGATTCGGCAGTCTTGTATAAAAAAGGCTCTTTTAAACCGAGAATCTTGCCGTGCCTTGATGCCCTCCTTATGAGCCTTCTTAACACATAACCCCTGCCTTCATTGCTCGGCATAATGCCGTCTGTTATCAAAAATGCCAAAGCCCTTGAATGGTCAGCAATCACGCGAAAGGATACATCATCTTTTTCATTTGCGTAATATTTTTTATGACAGAGTTCCTCTGTGAATTTTATAATGGGCATAAACAAATCAGTGTCGTAATTATTCTTTTTGCCCTGCATAACTGCTGTTAATCTTTCAAGCCCCATGCCTGTATCAATGCTTGGTTTTGGCAAAGGCGTTAGTTTGCCTTTTATGTCCCTGTTATACTGCATGAAAACAAGGTTCCAGATTTCAAGAAACCTGTCACAGTCGCAGCCAACCTGACACGAAGGTTTTTTACAGCCAATATCTCTTCCTTGGTCTATTATAATCTCTGAACACGGCCCGCAAGGTCCTGCCTCGCCCATTGCCCAGAAATTATCCTTTTCGCCAAGCCTTGCTATCCTGTCCTTTGATACGGCAATATCTTTTTCCCAAATGTTAAATGCATCGTCATCTTCTTTAAATACGGTTACCCATAGTTTGTCCTTATCAAGTTTTATCTCGTTTGTAATAAAATCCCATGCAAACTTAATCGCCTCTTTTTTAAAATAATCCCCAAATGAAAAATTTCCCAGCATCTCAAAGAATGTATGATGACGGCTTGTCCTGCCGACATTTTCTAAATCATTGTGTTTTCCGCCTGCCCTCATGCACTTTTGGCTTGACACAGCCCTTTTGTATGGACGGGTTTCCTCTCCTAAAAATACGGCCTTAAACGGCACCATGCCTGCATTTGTGAATAAAAGCGTCGGGTCTCCCTTTGGCACAAGGGATGAACTCTCAACAATTGTATGCCCGTTCTTTTTAAAATATTCGAGAAATTGTTTTCTTATTTCAGATGAGGTCATAATAATTCCTAAATCCTAATGTCTAATTTCTAATGAAACGCCCAATGACTAAATTTGATGGTCTTGTAAAACGTCGTCATACCCGCAAAAGCGGGTATCCAGAAACGGTGCAATTACTTAAAAAGACTGGATTCCCGTTTTCACGGGAATGACAAAATGTGTGTTTTCAGACTTTTTACGACTTCATCAATTTCCAATGCCTTTATTTTTGATATTTGACATTTTATTAGGAATTAGGATTTAGAAATTTGACATTTCATTAGACATTCGGATTTAGACATTAGAAATTGTTTCACCAGGTATTAGGATTTAGAATTCTATTCGTCTATAAACTCTTCGCTATCTTTATAATATTTATTTAATGTCTGATTTATTAGAAACGGCTGGAAACCCTTTGTAATGAGATGTCTGAATGCCCTTGCCTTTATTTTTTCTTTGTCCCTGACCCTTGCCCCCTGCCCCTGTCTTTTTAGCCACTTTTCAAATGCCTTTTTTATTACTTCTTCGCTGCTGATTTCCTGCTCTATCTCTTTTATTGCGCCTTCTATTATTTCCTTTGATATGCCCTTTTCTATAAGCCCGCTTTTTACCCTGTTTCTCCCCCACAACTTATTTTTTATATTTGCCCTTGCCCACTGGACTGCAAATACCTTGTCATCAACAAACCCGAATTCTTTCAAATTATCTAAAACCTTATCAATTATATCTTTGTCAAAGCCCTTGTTTTTTAGTTTATCCTCTAGAGCCTTTTGGCTCTTTGGGCTGTATGCAAGAAATTTTAATGCAATGTTCTTTGCATTTTTGAAGTCATTGTTGTAATTCATAGTTCAGGGTTCAAGGGGTCTAGTAGCGTTGCCCTTTATGGGCAACGAATTCGTCGGGGATAAGCCACCTTCGTCGGGGATAAACCCCGACGCTACTATACACAACGACATAAATAAATCCGCATACAGAGCGTCAGAACAAAGCAGGGGGCACCCACGCCAGCGGCGTGGGTCGGGCCGCGACGAAGGTGAAGAGTGAGGCGTATTTTTAGCATACGCCGCAGCGATGAACCGAGGAGCAACGCAGGTATGCGAAGTTATGACGCTCTGTATATAATCATTTTTAAAAACTCTCTATCTCAAACTTTGACCCTGTCCCGCCTTTTTTATCGCCGCTGTCAACCTCGCCCCATTTCATATCGCTTGTGGATGTTACGCCCTTTACCTGCAAGGCAAAATCATCCGGGTTGCTTGCCTGCTTTAGCGCCTCTTCATAGGTTATAAAACCCTTGTTTAGAAGCGAAAGTATTGACTGGTCAAATGTCTGCATGCCGTATGTTGTAAAGCCTTTTGATATGGCATCATGTATATCTTTTGTCTTATCCTTGTCTTCAATGCACTCCCGTATCCTTCCTGTCGACACCATAACCTCTACAGCAGGAACCCTGCCCTTTCCATCCTTTGTCGGCATGAGCCTCTGCGAGACAATCGCCTTTATAACGCCTGCCAATTGAATCCTTATCTGCTTTTGCTGATACGGCGGGAAGACCGACACTATTCTATTGACTGTCTCTGCCGCATCTATTGTATGGAGTGTTGACAGCACAAGATGTCCTGTCTCTGCCGCAGTCATGGCGATTTCTATTGTTTCCAAATCCCTCATCTCGCCGACCATTATAACATCAGGGTCTTGACGAAGCGCGCCGCGGAGCGATTCAGAAAATGAGTTTGTGTCTGTCCCGAGTTCCCGCTGGTTTATTATGCACTTTTTATCCCTGTGAAGGAACTCTATGGGATCCTCTACTGTAATTACATGGGCTGTTGTGTTTGTGTTTATATAATCAACCATTGTGGCTAATGTTGTTGATTTGCCGCTTCCTGTAATGCCTGTTACAAGGACAAGCCCCCTCTGCTCTGTTGCCACCTTTTTGATTACCTCTGGGAGATGCAGGTCCTCAAAGGAATGAACTGTCATGGGTATAACCCTTAAAACTATGCCTGTAGCGCCTCGTTGTTGAAATACATTCACCCTGAATCTGCCAAGTCCGGGCACGCTGTATGCGAGGTCTACCTGATGCGCTTTTTTGTAAACCTCTTTTTGAGGCTCATTCAATATCCTCATTGCAATCTTGGCAATCTCATCAGGCGCAAGCCTCTCAGTCTTGGCAACAGGCACAAGACCGCCGTGAATCCTTAACACAGGCGGAAGCCCTGCCTTGAAATGCACATCTGACGCCTTTTCCTTTACTGCAAGGTTTAACACTGCATGTAAGTCAATCTCAGCCATTTTTTTGTCCTCCTTTAATAATTCACGCTGAAAAATGCCCATCTGCTTCGTTGTCGCTGCGGCTTCTTCGCTCAACATACTGTAAAAGTATGCCTCGCTTGAAGCCTTGCTCCGCCTTGCATCTGTGCAATTTTTGAGCGTG
>JACRNI010000151.1 GCA_016234925.1 Deltaproteobacteria bacterium
GACAATCGGCTGGAGCGCATTGATGAGAAAGAAGATTTCAAAGGCAGCCATTATAAACCTGCCTTGGTATTCAAGGATATTCTCTACGTTTGTAGGCTCAAGCGTTTCTTCTGATAAACATAAAAAGGACAGTTTCTGCGGAATAGACAATAAAGAAATCATTGAAAAATTAAGTTTTACAGAGACTGCATTTCTTGCGCTCATTGGAAGAAAGCCTTCAAAAGACGAGTTGTTTGAATTTTCAATGCTTTTAGGTTTAATCATATCAAATGGTCCAGGCACAATCTCTGCGCAGGGCTGCAAGGGCGGGGTAAGCGCTGACGGCCCTGAGGACTTTCAAAGGGTTCAAATCAACAAGGCATTTGTGGGCTTTTTAACGCACACTGGTTTTGCCCACGGCGGAAACGGATATGAGGCTATTGCATTTTTAATTGACAGGTTTAAAGACAAGGATTTGAAATCGCCTGCTGACAAAAAGCACGGGCTTGCCTTAAAAACGATTGCTGATGAATATGCAAAATGGTACGGCAAATATAAGGCGCAGCAAAAGTCAATAGGCAACATAGACTATATGAAGGTTCCCTGTATCAATCATCCCGTATTCAAAGGCAAAGCAGTAAACTATGACCCAAGGGAGCAGTTTGTAAGCAAACTCTTTGAAGAAAAGGGCATCTACAATGTATTTTTAGATTTCTACCGCAATGTTGTTCAGGCGCTGTTTGACAACAAGGTAAGCGAAAATGTCTATTGCGTAAATGTTGACGCAGTTATAGCAGTAATCCTATTAAAGATGGTTTGGCAGCCCTTCAAACAAGGCAAAATCACTGAAAAAGAGGTTGAAACAGCGGCATTCACAACATTTTTATTCGGCAGGATGATAGGCAGCGCTGCCGAGATAGACGACCATATAAACAGGGGCAGGAACATGGATACGAGGACACCGGCAAGCAACTGTTCGTTTGTTGGATAAAAATCATACAGAGCGTCATAACTTCGCATACCTGCGTTGCTCCTCGGCTCGTCTTGGTCTGCTTTGTTCTGACGCTCTGTATGCTGTGCTACTTATGATGCTGTGTATAAAAAGCGGAGATAAAAAAGGCGCGGATAATTTCGCGCCTTTTTTATTTGCTGAAAATTTATAAAAACCATTTGTATTTTTAACCCCCGAAAAATGCGGTTGGTTTTTGTTTTTCGGGTGCAAACGCAAGATTTGAGCCAAAGACAAGGAAAAGAGGGGTGGACAAAACGGAGCATACTATTTTAAGTATGTGAGTATTTGGACAGCCCGATTTGACGCCGTATTTGACCAAAGATTGTGTTTGCCAAAAAATGCAACTGCATTTTTTGGGTTAAGGTAAATCCACCTTGCCATTTTCTTTAATTCTGGTATCCTCCTTTTTATGCAAAAACAAAAACTCTTTCTCATAGACGCTAGTTCCTACATCTACAGGGCGTTTCATGCCATCCCATTTCTATCCAATAAAAAAGGCCTGCCGACAAATGCGATATATGGTTTTACCACTATGCTTTTAAAGGTTTTAAAGGCATTTAAACCCGACCATATTGCAGTTGTGTTTGACACAAAGGCGCCGAGTTTCAGGCATAAACTCTATGAGCAGTACAAGGCGCAGAGACCTGAGATGCCTGACAGCCTTAAACCGCAGATACCGCATATTAAAGATATTGTGAAGGCTTTTAATATGCCGTGTCTTGAAATGGAAGGCTACGAGGCTGATGATGTTATAGGAACGATTGCAAAAAAGGCAAAGGGAATGGATGTTAAAGTCGTGATTATTACAGGCGATAAGGATATGCTCCAGTTGGTTGATGATGACACAATAGTTGTGGATACAATGAAAGACAAGACATATGAAATCAAGGATGTCCTAGAGAGATTTGGTGTTGCGCCGGAAAAGGTTGTTGAGGTTATGGGGCTTGCAGGCGATGCCAGCGATAATGTGCCGGGTGTTTACGGCATAGGCGAAAAGACTGCGTCAAAACTTATAAAAGAGTTTGGCACAATAGAAGAACTGCTTGCAAATATTGATAAGGTCAAAAACAAAAAGATTCAGGAAAGCCTTAAAACCAATACTGAAATGGCAAGACTCTCAAAAGGACTTGTAACAATAAACAGAGATGTTCCAATAGAAATAAATTATAGCAGCCTTGTTATTTCTGAGCCTGACAAAGAAAAACTGCAAGAATTGTTTCGTGAATTTGAGTTTATGCGATTGTTAAATGAGTTATTGCCTCAAACAACTAATAACCAGAAATTAACAACCAATATTATCCTTTCCCAGAATGAATTAGATTCCCTTGTGTCCGAATTAAATCCTTCTGAGTCGTTTGCAATAATTCCAAAATTTGCCTTTAGCCTTCAGCCCTTAGCCTTTAGCCATTTTGCAGGCCTTGCAATAGCATTAAAAAACAACAAGAGTTTTTATATACCTTTTGAGCATCATTATCTTGGCGCGCCAAAACAATTGGATATAAAAAATGTATTAACCTGCCTCAAACCTGTGTTTGAAAACGAATCTATAAAAAAGAACACCTCTGATGCAAAGGCTCTGCACATTATAGGGCTAAAAAACAATATCTCTGTCAAAGGCATTGATTTTGACACTGGTATTGCATCTTATCTGCTAAATGAAGAAGGGGGCAAGGGGTCAAGGGCGGGTACCCATCGGGGAACCCATCCGAAGGATGGGTCGGATGGGTGGGGGGTCAGGGAAAAACAACAAAACTTTAGTGAATTGGATATTGTCGCAGCAGCGCAATACGCATGCGGAGAGGCTGTCTTAATAAACAAACTTGCAGATGAACTAATGCCCCGATTAAAAGAGCAAGGGCTTTTAAATCTATTTCATGAAATTGAACTGCCGCTTGCAGAGGTTCTGGCAGATATGGAGTTTATTGGCATAAAGGTTGACAAGACGTATCTTGAGGCATTTGGCAGGGAATTAAGCGGGATGCTTTCAGGTATTCAAAAAAAAATATATACAATTGCCGGCATTGAATTTAATATAAACTCGCCAAAGCAGCTCGCAGATATTCTGTTTGAAAGATTAAAACTCAAGCCTGTAAAAAAGACAAAAACAGGTTATTCAACAGATGAAGAGGTTTTGACAACATTGGCTTTAAGCCATGAACTGCCTCAAGAAATATTGAATTACAGGCAGCTCTCAAAATTAAAATCAACATATGTTGATGGAATATTAGGGCTTATAAATCCTCAAACATGCAGGGTTCATACATCGTTTAACGCCGCTTTAACTGCAACAGGAAGGCTTTCCAGTTCAGAACCGAATCTACAAAATATCCCGATAAGGACAGAACTAGGCAGACGAATAAGGGCTGCATTCATGCCTGATAATGGCTGGACATTTTTATCTGCTGATTATTCACAAATAGAATTAAGGATTGTCGCGCATCTCTCGCAGGATGAGCATCTTTTGAATGCATTCAAAAACAATGAGGATGTCCATTTAAGGACAGCGGCAGAGGTATTTGGCATTTCTCCTGATATTGTTACAGATGAGATGAGAACAAGGGCAAAGGCGATAAACTTTGGCATTATCTACGGCATGGGCAAATACGGGCTTTCTAAAGAACTCGGCATTTCACAAAACGAGGCGGGCGATTATATAGACAGATATTTCAGCCTTTATAAAGGGGTTAAAGGATATATTGACAGGACAATAAAAGAGGCGGCTGAAAAGGGTTATGTCTCAACAATTCTTGGCAGAAGAAGATATATACCGGAATTACAAAGCGAAATAGAATCCGTGAGAAGGTTTGGGGAAAGGATTGCCATAAACACGCCTGTTCAGGGGAGCGCTGCGGACTTGATAAAAATTGCAATGATAAGGATACACAATAGACTGAAAGCAGAGGGGCTGAAATCAAGGATGCTCCTTCAAATACATGATGAACTCTTATTTGAAGTAAAGGATAATGAGATGGATATTATTACGGATATTGTAAGGCATGAAATGGAAAATGTAATTGAACTTACAGCGCCGATAAAAATCAATATCGGCACAGGCAAAAACTGGATGGAGGCAGGGTGAAAGAAAATCAAAATTCAAAAGGTAAAATTAAGGACACTCTGAAAAACTATCGAGTCTGTCATTGCGAGCAAAGCGAAGCAATCTCGCTTCTATATAAGTCAATATGTTAGAGATTGCTTCGTCGCAAAAATCGCTCCTCGCAATGACATTTACGGGTTTTTCAGAGTGTCCTTAAGGTAATTTTGGATATTGACAATAACCAAAATAGTGCTAAAATATAACAACTGTAATTATTGTAACTATATAGAGCGTCATAACTTCGCATACCTGCGTTGCTCCTCGGCTCGTCGCTGCAGCGTAGTGCAAAACTACGCTTCACTCCTCACCTTCGTCGCGGCCCGACCCACGCCGCTGGCGTGGGTGCCCCCTGCTTTGTTCTGACGCTCTATATGCGGATTTATTTTTGACGCTGTATATATAATCATATGGCCAAAAAAAGAGAGAAATTTGAAAATCACACTCCTCGTCCCCTTACAACAGGCGAGGTTGCCTCATACTGCCATGTTACAATAAATGCAGTAAAAAAATGGATATATACAAATAAGATTAAGGCATTTTTAACCCCGGGCGGACATTACCGCATAAAACCTCAAGATTTCAAAGAATTTCTTAAAAAATACAAGATGCCGCTGGCAGAAGGTATTTTCCCATCTATCTCCCATCACAAGATACTCATAGTTGATGATTCGCCGCATATTGTTGAGTTTATAAAAAGCGCTGTCTCTTCAATGGGAATAGGCGGAACCGGCGGGAATAAGTATGAAATTGAAACAGCAGGGGACGGCTATGAGGCGCTTATAAAGGTCGGGGATTTTAAGCCAAATCTCCTCATACTTGATATAAGGATGCCGAGAATAGACGGCAATGAGGTTTGCAAACGGATAAGGCAGAACCCGAAGACAAGGCATATCAAGATACTTGCTGTAACAGCATTTGGCAAAGAAGATGCAGAAAACATAATAAAGAGCGGCGCAGACGGCTATCTCCTTAAACCCTTAAATTTAAGAGAGTTAAGGGATAAGGTAAAGGAGATGATATAAAAGATTACACCGATTAAAACAAATGTCTAATTTCTAAATCCTAATTCCTAATAATTGGAAATTTAGTCATTGGGCATTTTATTGGAAATTAGATATTAGGATTTAGGAATTTTTCTACTGTGTAATCAATTCTTTTTTATGGATAACAAAAACCCAAAAAAACATTTCTCCCTCTACGCTAAAATAGGCATATTTTCAAGCCTCTTTTTTATTCTGGCAGTGGTTGACACCGGAATATTTATCTATGCAGTTAAAAAAATCAGCGGCTATGAAGAGGCAATGGAACGTTTTGTTGTTGCAAGAAACAGGTTGACGCAGATTTCATATGAACTGGATATATATGTGATTGATAAGGGTTATGAAAAAGGGGTTAGTTTAAAGTCAGTTACTGCCAATCTTGATTCAGGCGAACAGGAACTCAAAGAGATTGGAAAATGGGCTGCTGCATTAAACAACAATAGTTTAATGCAGAGCGAATTAAAAAGCATATTTAAGAAATTGGAAAGCATAAGGAACAATATAGAGAGGCTTGCAAAGGTAAAAGAGCATGAAGAGGCGGTGATTATCCATAATAATGTGGATACAGATATATCCTTTGCAACAACCAGCATTGACTCAATGGCTAAATCAGACTTGAGAGAGAAACAGGCTGCTATCAGCAATATAAAGAGGATGACGCTGGAAGTCCTTTTTATTTCAATATTTGTCGCTGTTATTGGGTTTTTCATATTTTTAAAGAAGGTGATTTCCCCTATAAAAGAGGCATCACGGCTGGCAGCAAAGGTAAGAGCAGGCGACTATGGCGTGAGATTTGATTCTATCCTGCCGATGCCAATGGACGAAGTCGGCATCCTTATAAGCGCGCTTAATGATATGGTAGAGAAACTTAAGGACATCCATGTGTATATTGAAAAACAGGTAAGCGAATGGGCAAAGGGATATGATGAAAAAATAAAACGATTGACTGCGGTCAATAATATTACAGGCACAACCTTACGGTCTTTCAAAGAGGAAGAGATACTGCATGCTGCGCTTGATGAAATAATAAATGTTACAGGCATAGACAGCGGCGGGATATATATTTTAAATCCAAATGCCGTATTAGAGTTAAAGGTTAACCGGGGATT
This sequence comes from Deltaproteobacteria bacterium, assembly GCA_016234925.1. GTDB lineage: Bacteria > Desulfobacterota > GWC2-55-46 > UBA9637 > GWC2-42-11 > JACRNI01. The sequence continues at coordinate 6,238 of JACRNI010000151.1, forward strand.
TTCTAACATGTTTGCCAATGCTGTAAAAGAGATGAAATTCGGCGAGGGGATATGCGGGGAAGCGGGCATTTTAAAGGAATCTCTGGTTGTAGAGGTTTCGCAGTATAAGGATAATAAATTCAAACCCCTGCTTTTGATGGAAGGCATTGAAAAGGTTATTTGCGTGCCTATAATATACAGGGATATGATTAAAGGGGTTATATTCCTTGCCAGCAGAAAGAAAAGGGACATAGACATCTCCTTTTTAGAGTTGATTGCCCTTGAGGTTGCCGCTGCCATTGAAAATGCAGGCATCTTTCAGCAGGAATATCATTCGGGCAGATTCCTTGAAAGGATTATAAATCAGTCCCCAATAGGCATCTGGATAACAGATGAAAAAGGCTCTGCATTAAGGATAAACCCCGCGGGCATGAAACTTTTTAGCATAGAAAGAGAATCGCAGGTTGTCGGAAAATATAATATATTCAAGGATAATATATTCGGCGAGAAAGGTCTTGCGCAACGGATACAGAAGGTGTTTGAAGGCGAGAGGCTTGAGTTTACGATTGATTACGATATTTCAAAGGTGTGGCACATTGACATAAAAGGACGGGAACTGAAACTGAAGACAACAATGTTTCCAATCTTTGGGCTTGACGGGAAGATAACAAATGTTGTTATCACATATGAGGATGTTACAGAATCTGACAGGTTTAATGCCCAGTTATTTCAGGCTGAAAAGATTGGTTCGCTCGGGCAGATGCTTGGAGGCGTTGCGCATGAACTCAACAACCCTCTTACAGCCGTAGTAGGTTATTCGCAGTTTCTGCTCAAAAGGGATATGCCTTTAGATATAAAGACAACAATAGAGAAGATAAACAAAGAGGCAAAAAGGGCAAGCCAAATAGTTCAGAATCTATTGACAGTTTCAAGGGAATATAAACCAGAGAGGCAGTGCATCAATGTAAACGGGCTTATTGAACAAACAATTGCGCTGAGGACTTATGATTTTAAAAATGACAATATAGAGATTACAACAGAGTTTGAAAAAGAACTTCCATGCATTATGGCGGACACTGGGCAGATGAGGCAGGTTTTTTTAGGCATCATAAATAATGCAGGAGAGGCGATGAAGAAGGCTCCTGCAGGGGGAAGGCTTTTAATCAAGAGTTATTCTGTTAAAGAACTGGAGAGAGAAACAATTGTTGTTGATTTTATTGACAATGGTCCCGGCATCCCTGAGGAGAATATGAAAAGGCTGTTTGAGCCGTTTTTCACAACAAAGCCTGACGGCACCGGGCTTGGTCTTGCATTGGCGTATTCTATTGTAATGGAGCATGGCGGGAAGATAGAGGCGAAGAATAATTCCAGAGGCGGCGCCGCATTTACAGTTCAAATCCCTGTCCTGTGGGAGGCTGGCGAATGTGAAAAGACCTGCCTGTCTGCGTGCGACGCACAGGCAGGCGAGAATAAGGCAAGCATTAAAATACTTGTTGTGGATGATGAGCCGACAATTCTGGATATATTCAAGATTACCCTTCCTGAACCTGAATACATTGTTAAAACAGCGTCAAACGGCAATGATGCGATGAAGATGCTTATTGATATGGATTGGGATATTGTAATCGCAGATATAAAGATGCCCGGTATGGGCGGCGTTGAACTTTATAATACTGCAACAAAAAAGAAACCATCCTTAAAAAATAGGTTTATATTCTCAACAGGAGACACAACAAGCGAAAGTGTCGCCAAATTTTTAAAAGAAACAGGCTGCGCATCAATTGCCAAACCATTTGATATTGGAAAGGTGAAGGCTTTTATAAATGGAGTTGTTGATAGATTATTATAGTGAACGACAAAAATAAGTAGACATGCAATCTTGGTAGCCGCAGGCTTTAGCCTGCGTAAATTATCGCACCCATAAAGGGTGCGGCTACATTGCGTTTTGAGATTTGAGATAACTTAAAACATGAAAAACTTTTTCCTTAATCTGAATATATCCCGCAAACTAGGGATTGTCTTTTTAGCCCTTCTTGTAATGATGGGCATAGGAGGCTCTATCGGGCTTTATAATGCCAAGCAGATTGCCCGATTTTCAGCAGTCCTCTACGGTGATTATTTTAAAAGGCTTGAAACGTTGTCCACCATTGAAAGGGAATTATTGATTACAAGGCAGGATGTGTTCCGTCATATTACAGCATCTGCAAGAGGCGCAAAGGCGTTTTTAAATGATTCAATTATAGAGCGCGATAAAAATATTGATAATCTGATAAAGGAGCATACTGAAAGCGAAGAAGGCAGACAGAGCAAAGAAGAGGAAAAAGTCTACAAGGATTTTGAAGCCGCATTACGCGGATATAGGGAGATAAGGACAAAGGTGCTTGCCTTGTCAGAAGATAATAAAGAAAAAGAGGCAGTGGCGCTTGCAAACGGCGATGCTGCGGGTAAGTTTGAAATAACTATAAACTCGCTTAAGTCGCTTATTGACGAGGAAAAGGATTTAATCAGCCGCGAATATCAAAAAAGCGAATATTCCGCACGGATGATTACTGTCGTAACAATAGCCGCTACAATAGCGGCAGTTATACTTTCTCTTGGGTTATGGATAGCATTAACAAGGTCAATAGTCAGCCCTATTTTACGATTGGAGGCAAGCCATGAATTAAGAACGCCGTTAAACTCAATTATAGGTTTTTCAGAACTGCTTCATGAAAAATCTTTTGGCGATTTGAATCAAAAACAGTTCCAATATGTTGAATATATACACGGCAGCGGAAGGCATCTCCTTGATCTAATAAATAATATACTTGACTTGTCAAAGATTGAGGCTGGCAAGGTTGAACTGCATTTAGAGGAATTTGAACTTGTGGAGGTCCTTGGCGATATACTTGGGACAATAAAACCCATTGCTGCAAAGAAGGATGTTATAGTTGAAAGCAAGGATATTAAAGTATCGCAGATAATTAAAGCAGATAAGGCAAAGTTCAAGCAAATCATGCTGAACCTCTTGTCAAATGCCGTTAAGTTCAACAAAAAAGGCGGCAGGGTTGACGTGGATTGGAATATTGTTGAAGACAAAGGCGATGCAATGGCAAGGTCTATTCTGGTTTCTGTAAAAGATACGGGCATAGGCATAAAAAAGGAGGATTTTCCAAAGGTCTTCAGAGAGTTTGAACAGATTGACGCATCTATAACAAGAGAATACGGCGGCACAGGGCTTGGTATGGCCCTTACTAAAAAACTCGTTGAACTGCACGGCGGCAGGATATGGCTTGAAAGCGAGGCTGGCAAAGGAACGCAGATTTCATTTGTTTTGCCGCAGGAAATTGCGGCAGAGGAAGCAGTTTATAAAAAGGCAGAAGAAATGCCTGCCCCAAAGGTCAGCCGCATTATAGAGGAAGAGCCGCCGCCCCTAATCCTTGTTGCAGGCGAGAGCCCTGATATTAACGAACTGCTCAAGGAGTATCTTGTCTCTGCAGGCTACAATGTTCAAATCGCATCTGACGGGTTAGATGTTGTTAGAAAGGCCAAAGAATTTACGCCGTTTGCAATAGCGCTTGGCATCAAAATCCCTAAAAAAGACGGCTGGGAGGTTATTAAGGAATTAAAAGAAACACCCGAGACAAGCAATATCCCGGTAATTATAGTGTCTTCCAGCAATAATAAAGAACGCGGTTTTAGTCTGGGCGCTGTTGACCATATTACAAAGCCTATTGACAAGAACATGCTGCTGGGAAGCCTCGGCAGGATGAGCCTTATATCAAAGACTGTAAGGAGGCAGTTTAC
>JACRNI010000152.1 GCA_016234925.1 Deltaproteobacteria bacterium
CTTGCCTTCTATTACCCCGATTTCTAATATTCCGTCTTTGATTTCCTGCGGAGGTATATAGGCATATGCAAGGATGTAGCCTTGCTCACGGTATTTTGCTGTTATGTCTTCCGCTATTTGGTTTATTTCAGACAGGGTGAGCGGGTTGTTTTCATATTTTGAAAGGATTGTTTTAAGGGTTTGTTCTTTAATAAGGGCTGCGCCTTGCAAATTGATTTGTCTGATGAGGATTTTTTTGCCGTCTAAAATTTCTTTGGGCTTTTCTTCTTTTTTCTCGATTACGGGTTTTTCAGGGGTCTCTTTTGGAACGAGTTCTTTCTTTTCTAGTTGCTGAAGGATTTCGCCGCTTTTGTCCTGCGCAAGGGATGCTTTAAATGGTATAACGAGTAAGATAAATGCAAGTAACATACTTATTTGAATGGCTGGCACTGCCCGCCCTACCCTCTTGCCTCGTCTTAAATAATGCGCCTTTTCTTTTATCGTCATCTGGTTTTTTTGCTCCTTTTTGTTTTTTTTCAAAATAAAAAAACCCTGACTGTCCTTCCTGTCTGCCGTCCAGACTGGACAGGCAGGTTGGACAAAATCAGGGTTTAAAATAAAAAAGGGCAATGCCGTCCGGCGAGCCCCTTCCCCGCTTAATACCCACGATAGAGACATTAGAGGGCATGCCTGCGAGGACAAGTTTATAAAATATATTTTTAAGGTTGTTAAAACTGACTGACTGACTGACTGACTGACTGACTGACTGACTGACTGACTGACTGACTGACTGACTGACTGACTGACTGACTGACTGACTGACTGACTGACTGAGCAAGATGCGTGCCATAAAAGAAATTTACAGCCTCTTTTTCATGCCAGATTGGTTTTACAATAAGGACACATAATCCATTCCTGCTGCCTCCGTCTTCCGCAATTAGAACAAATGCTTTCAACAGAGTGGCCGCAATACGGACATATCGGAAAATCCTCGCTTATGACCTTGCCGCAGGATGAACACATCTTTGCGCCTTCGCCTTCTAAATAAACAACCCTTCTAACCTCTTCAACGCTCGTTACCCCTGCCTTGACCTTTTCTATGGCATCATCTTTTAATGCCTTCATCCCCTCTGCAGCAGCAGTCTCTCTAATCTCTGTCTCTCCTGCCTTTGAATCTATCAATTCCTTTATCCTTGAACTAATTGACAAAACCTCAAATAAACCCACCCTGCCGATATATCCTGTGTTTTTACAGTGGTCGCAGCCCTTTCCCCTATAAAAATCAAATGGAAGGTTCTCGTCCTCGTTAATCCTCAAATAAAAAATATCATCTTTGTCAGGTTTATATTTCTCCTTGCAATTATTGCATATAACCCTTACCAGCCTCTGCGCTATAACAGCCTTCAGGGATGATGCTATCAAATAAGGCTCTATGCCTAAATCAATTAAACGGGTAATAGTCGCAGCAGCGTCATTGGTATGCAAGGTTGATAGAACCATATGTCCTGTAAGGGACGCCTGCATTGCTATCTCTGCGGTCTCATAATCCCTCATCTCTCCAATCATTATTACATTCGGGTCCTGCCTTAAAACAGACCTGAGTCCATTGGCAAATGTAATGCCGGCCTTGTCATCTATCATAACCTGATTTACGCCCTTTATCTCATACTCGATAGGGTCTTCAAGCGTGATGATGTTCAGACGCTCTGACTTCAAATGATTGAGCAGTCCATAAAGCGTCGATGACTTTCCGCTTCCTGTCGGACCGGTTACAAGAATAACCCCCTGCGGTTTTGAGATAAACGAATATATCCTTTCAATGTCTAAAGATGAAAAACCAAGTTTATCAAGAGGCATTGCAGCGCCCTTAGTATCCAAAAGCCTCATAACCACCTTTTCGCCGTATTGGGTTGGAAGCGTAGAAACCCTGATGTCTATCTCCTGGCCGTTCACCCTTAGTTTTACCCTGCCGTCCTGAGGAACCCTTTTTTCCGCAATATCCATCCTTGCCATTATCTTCACCCTTGAAATAACAGAACCCTGCACCCATTTCGGCAGTTCCATAACATCCCTCAAAAGACCGTCAACCCTGTTTCTTATTAAAACCCTTCTCTCCTGCGGCTCTATATGAATATCGCTCGCCCTTAATTTCACAGCGTCAGAAATCATGAGGTTGACCATCCTTATTATCGGCGGCGTCTCGCTCTTCTTTTTAAGGGTTTCTATATCCACGCCCTCCCTGTCCCTGTCATAAACCAGTTCTACAGATGATTTTTCCGATGTCAGGTCGCTTAATAAGGTGTTTTTAATTGACTGGGATGTGTTGTAATGTATGTCTATGGCGCGGTCAATCTCGGTTTTTGTGGCAACCATTGGCTTTATCTTATAGCCTGTAGAAAACCTCACATCATCTATGCCGTCAAAATCAAGGGGGTCCATCATAACAAGGGTAAGAACCTTGCTGTCAACGTTCAAAGGCAGGATATGGTGCGCTCTGGCAATCTTTTCAGAAACTAATTCAACAGCCATCGGCTCAACAACAGCCTTGCTCATGTCAACATATGGTATACCAAGTTCAGTGGAGAGTGCATGGGCAATGTCCATCTCAGAAGCCATCTTGAGGTCTATAATAATCTCTCCAAGCCTCTTTTTGCTCTCTTTCTGAGTGGCAAGCGCTATGTCCAATTCATCTTGAGAGATTATTCCAAACTCAACTAAAAGTTCCCCTAATTTTTTCGGCAAGGCTGTCCTCCTTTGGATTTCTAGGAGATTGTTGAAAAACTCAACAATCTCTGATTACGCAGATAAAAGATTAGATTACACCGATTAAAACTCCTTCCTGCCTGTCGGCAGACAGGGGAATATCTGTGTAATCATTTTTTATAATCTGTGTAATCAAGGCTGTTGGTGTCTTTTTCAACAGCCTGCTAAAGTTGATTTTAGACCTAAAATCACTATTCGTCAAGATTAAATCTTTTTCCCAAAAATAGACTTTGATTTTTGGGGAAACCTGCAAGTTGCCTGCCAGACAAGGCAGAGGCCATTTTTGCGACGAGCCGTATATCACCAATACTGTGAGGAGCAAAAATGTGCCGATAACAAAGTATGGCAGGTAAATCGCAGGTTTGTAAAATAGCGAGGTTTTAAATCGCTATTTTACGGCCTTTCTTTCACCTCTTGCAATATTTAATAGAGGTGCTATTATTGAAGTGATGCTGTGATTGCACAGATTACAAAAGCAGATTACACAGATTAAAAAATGTAACCTTTTTATGGGAGGTGTTATGATAAAGGACAGGGTGCAGGCGCTTCTCAAGGCATTAAATGATACTGATGACAGGATAAAAAAGTCTGCGTCTTCCAGCCTTGAAAGGCTTGAATCTAGGGCAAGCATCCCGGCATTAACAGATGCCCTTAAAAATCCAAAGCCGGATGTGAGGATAAGGGCGGTTTACGCCCTTGGTGAAACAAGGGACAAGAAGGCAATCCCTGTTATATTTTCCGCATTAAATGATAAAGATGAATATGTCAGGGGCGCTGCATTGAGGACCATTGCAGGTTGTTGGGGAGAAATAAAAGAGCCGCTCTCCATAGAGCCTGTTATTGCGAAATTAAGCGACCCAAACTTAAGCGTCAGGGAAATGGCAATAGAAGCGCTGGGAAAGATAAAGGCAAAAGAGGCGGCAGCGCCATTGCTCGGCCTGATTGCCAATTCTGAAAAAAATATAAAAAAGGCTGTTGTAAAGGCGCTTTCAAACATTGGCGACAAACAGGCAGAAACAGCGCTATTATCCATGCTTAACGACCCAAAGGAAGAACCGGATATAAAGGCTGAGGCGGCTTTGGGGCTTGGGGAACTGGAGTTTTAAATATATAGAACGTCATAACTTCGCATACCTGCGTTGCTCCTCAGCTCGTCATTGCGGCGTATGCTGAAAATACGCCTCACTCCTCGCTTTTGTCGCGCCTTGGTCTGCTTTGTTCTGACGCTCTATATGTGCATTTATTTATGTCGCTGTATATAGTTCACGCTGAAAAATGCCCCGACCCATTGCTTTGCAATGGGTGCCCCGTGTGTTATCGCTGCGGCTTCTGCGCTTAACATACTTGTAGTTGCTCAATTTATTGAGCGTATTTAAAAACGCCGATAAATCGGCAGGCTACATTTTTTGCATCTGTGCAATTTTGAGCGTGAACAAAAATAAATAAATGTAAATGAGCAAAATGCCAAATTGTAAACAGTCAGTTGTAGGGCGGGCTGTGCCCGCCATTTAACTATTATCAATATATTGGTGGGCAGAGCCCACCCTACTCACTTTGTATATATTCTTGGGGGTAAATGGGGTAGCGACTATTAAAATGAAAGGTTTGCTGAATGTCTACTCATAGTAATACAAACACATTAAATAATCTGTCATCATACGAACGTAATAAATGGCTTTAGACAAGGCGGACGACGAGGAAAACCGCAGGCATACTTTTTAGTATGTTGAGGATTTTCCGAGGAGTCCAACACAGTATAAAGACATTTATTGCGTTCGTATCACCACATATACGCGGAAGGGTCTATATTCCTCGCAACAGGGTCAACAACAGAAACCACTGTTCGTCTCCATCCCTTTTCATCCGCCTCTGTTAAAAGAAATTCCTGAACACCTTCAGCCCTTCTTCCAAGCCTGTCAAATATCAGCCGCACATGTGGGCATGTCGGGTCTTTTGTGTTTGGGGCTTTAACAATGGCAATCTCATTGGTATTTAATCTTACCAATGTGCCGGGCGGATAGATGCCCAGCACCTCTACAAACCTGTCCAAGAGATGGGGTTCAAAATCCTTGCCTGATAAAGAGCGCATGGTTTCCAAAGCCTTGCCCGGGTTATAAGGCATATGATACGGCCTCAAGGTTGTAAGCGCATCATAGGAATCAGATATGCTCACGCACATAGACGGCTCGCTTTGTCCTTCTATACCTGAAATATCCGGATACCCCTTTTTGTTATATTTAAGATGATGCTCAAGCACAACCTTTATTGAAATTTCGCTAATCCCTCCCATTTTTCTCAAGATCTCTGCGCCGTTTGCAGGATGCTTTTTAACCTCTTTCCATTCTTCCTCGCTTAATGCGCCGGGCTTTTTAATAATATACTCATAGGTCTCTATCTTCCCAATGTCGTGGAGGATTGCGCCGACGCCAAGTCCGTTAAGGACATCCTGCGGCATGCCGACTGCCTCTGCCAGAGCAAGGGAAAGGATTGAAACATTCACGCAGTGATGAAATGTGTATTCATCGTAACTCTTTATCATTGAAAGGCCCAATATTGCGGACTTGTTTTCAAGCACCT
>JACRNI010000131.1 GCA_016234925.1 Deltaproteobacteria bacterium
AACGGGTCATTCGGTCATTGGAATTTTGATCATTATTTGGGATTTGGTGCTTGGTCATTGGTTATTTTATTCCTTTAAGAACCCAATGCCTCTTTTATTTCTTCAGCGATTTGCATTGTCATGCCCTTTACCTTTAAAATCTCTTCTATGCTTGCCGCTTTTATCTTATCAATGCTGCCAAAATGCACAAGCAAATTTTTTGCCTTTTTTTTACCAATGCCTTCAATCTCTTCAAGCATTGAACCAATCCCCTTTTTTCTCAGTTTTTTATGGTATTTTATTGCAAATCTGTGAACCTCATCTCTAATTTTCCTCAAAAATAAATCAATATCTGAACCTCTTTTCAATACAACAGGGTCTTTGACATTAGGCAGATAAATCTTTTCACCAACTGCCCCGATTTTATCTTTTGCAATGGCAATAACATCAATATCCTTTATGCTAAGTTCATCAAGAACCTTTAGGCAGATATTTAACTGTCCCTTGCCTCCGTCAATAATAATAAGGTCAGGCAATGAGGCGGCTTTTTTGTATCTTCTTGACAAGACTTCATGCATCATCCCATAGTCATTTGGCTCATTTAAAGTCTTTATCCTGAAAAGCCTGTAATCCTCTTTGCATGGTTTGCCGTGTTTAAAAACAACCATTGCGCCGTTTGCAAGTTTTCCGCTTATATTTGATATGTCAAATGCCTCTATTTTTTCAGGAACATTTCTCGATCTGAGTTTTTCCTGCAATTCTCTTGCTGTAACCTCATAGTTGATAATCTCTGTTTTTTGGCTCTTACTTATGGATTCTCTGGCATTATCCTCTGCCATGTTTAAAAGTTTGAGCCTGTGGCCTTTTTTAGGAACAATAATATTTACTCCTTTGCTCTTTTTTTCTGTCAGCCAATCCTCAATTGATTTATTGTTAATACACGGAGCAGATATTATTATTTCATCAGGGATAAACCTGTCTTGGCTGTAATACTGAGCAAAAAACGATGAAAATATTTCATTTGTCGGCAGTTCCTGTCCTTTAAAAAAATATTCTATACTGCCGCACATCCTGCCGTCTCGGACATTAAATATATTGACAAGAAGGTCTTTGTCTTTTCTGGCAGCGCCGAATATATCCTGATCAATATGCTTATGGGAAACGATTATCTGTTTTTCTAATGTCGCCTCTATTGCATTTATCTGGTCTCTAATTAGCGCTGCCTTCTCAAAATCAAGGCTGCTTGACGCCTCTTCCATCCTTTGTTTGAGGGATTGAATCAGTTCCGTGTTTCTGCCTTCAAGAAACATGATGACGCCGTTTACAGCATTTCTGTAATCATCCTCTGTTACTAAACCTGCGCAAGGGCCAAGACATCTTTTTATCTGATAATCTATGCAAGGTCTTTTTCTAGAAGACATCACAATATCTGAACAGGTTCTAAGTGGAAATATCTTTCTTAAAAGCCGCAGCGTCTCTCTGACATTGCCGGCCGACGCATATGGGCCAAAGTATCTGCTGCTGTCCTTTTTTATCTGCCTTGTAACAATTATCCTTGGGAATTTATCCTGAACAGTCAATTTTATACTCGCATATGTCTTGTCATCCTTTAATCTGATATTGTAGCGGGGCTTATATTTTTTAAGCAAGGTGTCTTCAAGTATTATAGCCTCTTTTTCATTTGCTGTAACAATATAGTCAATATCTGCGACCTTTGACACAAGGAATTTTACAGAATACCTTGCGTCAGCAGCCTTGCGGAAATAAGAACCAACCCTTGCCTTAATATTTTTTGCCTTGCCGATATACAAAACCTCTCCACCCTTGTTTTTCATAATATAGATGCCGGGCTTTGCGGGAAAGTCTTTTATCTTTTCGTTTATTGCGGTCATGGATGAAATATATTCCATTCAATCTTACTTCAATTGCCTTTTTGCATTTTCTGCCTGTTCAATCATACCCTTTGCCGTATATGCCTTATACATGGCATTCCAGATATGATTATTGTTCAGTCCTGTATGCAGCAGGTTGTTTGCCTGCCAGATAGCATGTGTGTATATCTCTGTTTTGGGCAGAGAAAATCTGCTTATCAGGTTCTGGTTTTCTTGGCCTCTTAAAAATATTAATGCTGTATCATCACGATAAACAAGATGCCAGTCTTTATCCTCATAAAGATAGTTTGCCAATTCATATAACTCGCCTGTAAAATTGTTCAGCCCAGGCATAATAATTATTTTTACATCATAGGAGTCCAGCAAACCCTTCCACCTGTTTTTATCCCATAAAATATAGGTATAATCTGATAATGCCTTAAGATTCAGGGTTCTGGAATCTATAAAAACCTTGTAATCCGGATACAATCTCCAGATTAAATATCCTCCCCAGTTAAAATGATTAAATATCCTGCCTGACGGGCGGCTTTTGTGAATAAACGATACAGCGCCTTCGGGAAACCTACGTTCATTGAGGGGATTTTTTAATGCGCTGCCAAGCGTGTTTTCAAATCCTGTATATGCAAATATAAATGTTATAAGCAGCGTCATACAAACAAGCGCCTTTGCGGTAATCTGCAACTTTTTTCTGCCTTCAATCACTCTTGAAAGATAAAGGGCTGCATATGGAGATGTGGAATAGACAAAAAAAGGTATATATCTGAATGCAGACATGCTCAGAAGCATTAAGAAGGCAAAAATTATAAAATTGGTTCTATCAATCCTTTTGAAATGCAATATAAAGGCAGAGAGGCAGACTAGAAGATATATCCAGTAGGCAGGCAGAAATTGTCCATATTTTATTCCAAGCATTATTGGCGGAGTATATTCTGATATTCTTTGCTGCAGCACACTTCCCTCGAACATTACCACATCAATATACGGTCTATATGTGTTTGGGTTTATGAATGAGGCAAAGACGGCAATTATCATGATTGCGCATGCTGATAAGAATGATTTATTTAATTCCTTTTTGAAAAACAGATTGATTGCCTCTGATATGCCAAAAATTGCAATCAGCGCAGTCCCAATAATAAAGCCTCTGTGGAGGTTTGCCCAGACAAGCATAATCAGGGGTAAAAGGATGAAAGATTCTATGGTAATTTTAGTTTGGCAAGTGTATTTCTTTTTAAGGTCATTTAGCAGATACAATACTATTGGTGTCAGAAGAAAGGAAAACAGTTGAGGTCTTTCTCCTGTAAAGTGTTGCGAGATAAAGCCTGCAAGCATAATAAAAATAAGCAAGATTGGCTTACTGGCTTTAATTCTTTGTCCTATGAAAAATATTGTGGAAAGCGCTAAAACCAGAAGAAGCACCCTTAAAACTATGATGCCATAGTTGCCAAATACAGCATATGCTGAATAAAAGATTATCTGCGCCAGCCAGTATCCTTTTAGATTTACAGTTTGAAATGGTGTAATCTCCCCTGTTGTGTAAGAAAAAGGGTCATAGGAAAGCAAGGTTTTGTGCTCAAGTATATATCTGCCTGTTGCAAGATGATACCAGAGGTCAATATCCCAGAGGGGTACTGAGAGGATTATGGCAAAAGATGATAATACAGCCAGAAATGCAAGAAGTCCCATATTAAATTGATGTAAACCCCGCCACTAGTTGTGGCGAGGTTTTAGATTTCCTTTTAATCTATCTCTTCTTTTTTAATGCCTCTACTTCAGCGCGAAGTGTTTCTATCTCTTTCTGCTGCTCTTTAATCGCCTCAATAAGAGGCGCGACAAGGTTTGCATATTCCACTGATTTCATCCCATTTTTATCAGTTGAAACAACCTCTGGAAATACCTTTTCCACATCCTGCGCTATAAGACCGATATTTTCTTTTTTACTGCCCTTTTTATCGTCTTTCCAGTTAAACTGCACGCCATTTAGTTTAAGTATCTTTGCTAATGGCTTTGCAAGTGGCTTTATATTTTCTTTTAATCTTATATCTGATATGGAATTATAAGAATTTGCGTAGATACGATTAAAAAATGAATTTTCATTAGTATGGGTCGATGGGACGGATAAATAACCTTCTTCCTTACCCATCCCGATTTATCCGACGCGAAAATTTGCGAGAATAATCGGGTTTGATAAATCAAACCCCTACAATCAAAATGAAATTATCATTTTGTTAGACACTCTAAATATCACCTCCTTTCTGGTATTTATTTTGTAAGTCTATCTAGAGATTCTCTTGCCTCTCTAAAACCAGCATCAATTTTTAATGCCTTTTCATAATATATAATAGCCATTCCAACCATCTCTTTCTCTCTATAAATATTTCCCAGATAATTATATAAAATTGCTGACGGGGCTAATTTAATAGCCTCTTTATATTCTTCAACAGCCTTATCAAGCAATCTCTTTTTATAGTAAATACCTCCGAGATTGGTATGGACTTGTATTTCGGCATCTATAAACTTTAAAAAATTAGTATTTTTTACTTCTTCTGAGACATATTCTAGAAATTCGGAACTTATCTTGTATGTCTTTTCAGCATTATCCAGCAATCCCTTACTTTCATAGGCAACCCCAAGGTTTTTATATAATAATGCCAATCCAAAAGGACCAAGTTTATTCAATCTTGCATTCAATCCTATGGTCTTTTCAAATTCTCTTATTGCCTCATCCGGCATATTCCTCTCCATATATGCTGCTCCTAAATTATTATGAAGCGCCGGTCTATTTGGCGCAAGACTTACCTCGTTATACAATATTGTTACAGAATCCTTATATATGATATTTCTCTTATATGCTGCAATTGAAAAAGATAATGCCGCTGTAATAATGAACAAGACCAAGATTAACCTTATGGTCTTATTTTTCCCTATATGTCCAAATAAATAATAGTAAAATGCAGCAATTGATAAGATGAAACCTACACTTGGCAGATATAACCTATGCTCAAATATTACATCCTTGATTGGTATTATAGAGGATTCTACAGAAAGTGTTATAAAAAACCAGAATATGCCGAATGATGCTAAAATACCGCGTGCATTATTCGTTTTGCGTGAGCGTATGTAGAGATAAACAGCAAAACCAAATATGGAAAGAAGAAAAAGAAAGGATAAAAATGTTGCTGGCTCAAATATTGAGTTTGATATTTGATAATCATATTCAAAATGCTGATTTACAGGAAGGAATAAGAGCCTTATGTATGTAACTATCACATTAAACTGGGTAAGAAGATATTTATATTTTGATAAGTTTGTCAATTCCTCTGTCTGCAACTGTCTTATGAATTCACCATAGGCGGTATTTGATACAGGGATAAACAGTGTTAATGGTATAATTGGCAGTGTCAGAAAATAAGGAACAAGATATAAAAACCTCCGTATCCTTGAAATATTATTTTTAAAAAATGTAAATTCATAAAGAGCAATCATAAACGGCAGAGTGAAACTGATTTCCTTTGTCTTCATGGCTAGGATGGCAGAGAAAAGGGATAAGAGGTAAAAAGGTGAAAAGGGGAATAGGTTAAATCTACCTCTTAACCTTTTAGCCTCTGTTCCTTTTAACCTTGCCTTTATATACAACACCAGCGCCAGAAGATAAAAAAGAGTCGCAAGGGATGCGAATCTCTGGATTATGTAAGATACTGCCTGAGTTTGGATTGGGTGGACAAGGAAGATGAGGGAACAGGCAAAGGGCAATAGGCTAAAAGCAAAAGGTTTTAACCCTTCGCCCATTGCCTTTTGCCTTTCGCCCAATATATCTAATGTAAGTTGAATCAAAACATAGACAAGTATTGCGTTCAAGATGTGGATGATAACATTTAGCAGGTGATAGCCAAATGTGTTCAGTCCGCCAAGATAATAGTTTATTGCAAAACTTAAAAAGCCGATATACCTTGTGCCTGAAAAATCATTTAGAAAATTTGAAATATTCCTTATCTGCTGGTTTGTTACAATATATAATTCATCATCAAATATAAACGGGGCATATAGAATGTTGGAATAGATAAGAAAACCTAGAAAGGCAAAAAATAGAGGAACTATGTATTTGGTGATTTTCATGCTAAATTTATTCCAAATAAAAGGTGTGAAACCATTTTTTATTAAACATTTCCACTGTGATAAAACCTTATTTTTATAATCTCTACAAACGATGTAATTGCATCTTTAATCTTTCTGACCTTTGTGCCGGGCATGTCTTTCCATGATACAGGAACTTCTGCAACTTTTAAGCCGAGTTTTTTTGAAAGAAAGAGTATCTCTGAATCAAATGCCCATCTTTCCAGTATCTGTCGTTTGAATAAGGCATGTGCAGCCTCTCTTTTAAAAGCATTCATGCCGCATGTGTGGTCGCTGAAATTTATGCCGAGCAAAAGATTTGATAAAAATGTAAAGCACCTGCCCATGAATTCTCTGACAAACGGCTGGTGTGTTTCAATTATTGAGCCCTTTACTCTCCTTGAACCTATTGCAGCATCGCAGCCTTCCTGTATCTTTTTAATAAACGCATCAACATATGAAACCGGGACAGAAAGGTCTATGTCAGTAAATAAGACAATATCACCTGTTGCATTAAAAACGCCGTTTTTTACTGCGCCGCCTTTGCCCATGTTTTTTTCGTTCTTGATTACCTTAACATTCGCACAGCGATTTTCTATGTCAAGAAGCATCTCATATGTTTTATCCTGACTTCCATCATCAACAAGTATGATTTCCCATGAAAAAGATTTATCTTTAAGATATGAATAAATAGCATCAAAGCCGTTCACAAGCCTTTTTTCTTCATTGTAGAGAGGGACAACAATGGATAATAGCGGGCTGGTTTCTGTCAAAACATCTCCTTTTTATTTTAGTTTCTGTTCAGATGCCAATGTCTCGTATTGCTTCATATATTGAGACGCCTCTTCAGTCATGCCCATACTTTTTAATGCAAGCGCAAGGTTATAATACGCCTCTGCATTTAGATTATCTGTTTCAATTGCCTTTTCATACATCCTTTTTGCCTCAGAGAGGTTTTTTTCAAGATAATATATGTTTCCCAGTGAATTGCAGCCAACTGACATGCCGGCATAGGTGCTTGCATTTTTAATGCCTTTTTCTATGTATTCCTTTGCAATAGCATAATTGCCAAGTTTTGCATATGCTGTGCCAAGCCCAATGTATCTATTGCCAGAATATGATCCTGAAGGGTCTATGTTTATAGCAATCTTGTAATGATGTATCTGCCCTTCTATATCATCAAGAGAAGCCGCTAAATAACTATGTGCAAATGCAGAATCTGGGAAATATTTAAGGGAATTTTCCCACAGGGCAGTGTTTGACCTATAATTAAAGCCGTGTATATAGATGATGGCAGTATATGAAATAAGTGCGATAAACATGATAGAAGTTGCAGCATACCTTGCAGATTTATCCCAATTCTTGAAAATATGGGATGCCAGTCCGCCGATAATAATTGCGCAGCCAATCAGAGGGATATAAAGAAATCTATAGGTAAAACTGTGCAAAGGATTGAGTATTACTGCAAATGTTGGAATAATTGCAACACCAATCCAGATAAGTAAAAATAAAACCGCCTTTCTTTTCATTTTAAGTGAAAAAATAATAATGCTTGCGAAGATTATTGCTCCGATGATATCCGGAAATAGTGTTGTTGAGGCTGCATCATCTGGAATGAATGCAATTGGCAATGGGAAGATAATGAACCTGAGATAGTGGAATATTACCTTTACCAGAAATATAGATTTTTCATGTGTAAGTACCATTCCACTGACACCCCCTAGAACCATGCTCCTTATAGCAAGATAAATAATAATCAATATTAGATAAGGGGTTATCTCCTTTAATATCTCAAATAGTTTTTTACCATTTATTATGCTGTAGAATCCTATAAGCAGTGGAAGGACAATAGATGTTTCCTTTGAAAACAATGCGCAGGCAAATAAAGGAATAGAAAAATAGTATTGTTTTTTATAATGCAAAAGGAACGCAGGCAAGAGAAATATCCCTGCAACTGCGTCTGTTCTTCCTGAAATCCATGCAACAACCTCTGTATTTGCAGGATGCAGGGCAAAAAATGCAGAAGCAATCAGCGCGCCAGTCTTATCCTTCAAGAGCATATCTGCGATAAGATATACAAAGAGTACAATGATAAAATGTAATATAAGGTTTGTTATCCTGTAGCCAAGGGGATTTAAACCCCATGCTTTATAGTCAAGTGCAATGCTCAAAAGAAACATTGGACGGTAGTATGGCGTAGTTTTTTCCTGCACTCTGGATAAAGACCAAACGCTTTTCTCAAAATATAAAGGTATATTTGAAAGGTCTTTTATATAGGGATTGTCAACAATCACAGGGATATCGTCCAAAACAAAATCACCTGTGAGACTACTTGAATAGGCAATTAGGCAAACAAGAAAGACAGAGGAAAATAATATTTTTGTTAACATAGTGTCTTGTGAGATGTTGTCCCTTTCTGAAAGATTGCAATAATAGAAAGTCCCACCGGAAGATTCATACGAGGGATTAGGAGTCTCTCAAGTGCAAATATTTTTTCAAATATTATATTTATTACACGGTTTGGTTGAGGAAGCAAATAAGTTTCCTGCTTTTTCTTCAGGAATCGTGAGAATGTCCTTTCAATCAATGCGAGAGGAAAAAGAAGGGTATTGAAATAGCTCAGTAGTATAGGTGTCATATCAGGAAAGGACATAAACATCTTAAGCAGTCTTTTTTTATCGTATCTCCTCTTGTGGTGATGAAAGACATCATGCGGAGACCACAACCATTGATACGCAGGAACGGTCACAATGATGATACCAGTCGGTTTGAGCAGAGAGACTGCCTTTTGCAGCGCCTTTTCATCTTCTTCTATATGTTCCAGAACATCAAGCAGCAGGACGACATCAAATTGGTTTTCTTCGTAAGGAATATTGTACGGGAGGCTACCTTTTTGGATAATAAGTCCTCTCTCCCTGCAAAACCTTATTGCATCGTCAGATGAGTCCATGCCCAATACATTATATTTTTTACTGAGGGCTCTTAATGTGGCGCCGCAGCCGCAGCCGAGGTCGCAGATAGTGATTTCTTGATGTTCCGATTTTATATTATGGAGTATATTTTCTATAATGTGCATAATAATCTTGCGTCTGGCTGCAAACCACCAGTGTGATTCCTCAATTCTGAACATCTCATCATAAAGCAGTCTCTCCATCTTAAGACCTCTTAATCTATTTTTTTTGGAAGAATTTTCATATTGCTTGCTGGAGTATTGAATGATGACAATTATTGATATTGAAATTGTTGATATAAAAATAATCTATCACAAAAGGCATCCTACTTGCAATCCTTGACAAAAAAATGGTGTTTAGATAGAATTTCCAAAAAATTATAAGGAGGACGATTTTATGGCTGTCAGCGCATATGTGCTTATTGAATGTGAACACGGCAGGTCAATAGATGTTGCAGATGCTATTTCAAAGATCGGCGGTGTAAGCAATGCCCACTCTGTTACAGGTCCTTATGATGTTATAGCATTTGTTACAGCATCAAATTTTAAGGTTCTGGGAGAGGTTGTTATAAGAAAGATTCAGGGCGTAAAGGGGGTTAATAAAACCCTGACAAACATAGTTGTGGAATAATCATTGCTGTCCAAATTGCTGGCAAAAATACTATAATGACGAAATCCCCCTTGATTCCCCTTTACAAAGGGGGAAAACACCGTTAATTCCCCTCTTTGGAAAAGAGGCGGGCACACAAGCGAAGCTTGGGTCGGGGGAGATTTTAAAAATGCTGTCCAAATCCAGTCTTTTAAAAACTTATTTTGGACAGGTGTGAGTTTTGAGTTATTTGGAAATGTCCAGCAATCCAATCCACAATATTATAACTGCGCTGCAAAAACCGCTTTTGTTTGCCTCAAAAAATAATTTTGCCCATCTTTCTCTTTTAAAAAATATGGAACCGCTTGTCATAAGTCTCTGCAGCAAGGCATTATCATCCCCTATTTCAATTGCTGATGCAGATAATATAAAAGAACTTCAAAAGACATTTGAGGGGTTTGACAGACTTGATTTGCATGATAAAAAAGATAGAATTTTAAAAGGTATTGAGATTGTAAATAAAATGACAGGTCATTGGTCATTGGTCATTGGTCAGAAAAAAGATGAAGCTTCGCCTCATTCTCTGTCCATTGAAGAAGTTAAAAATAACCTCAAAAAACTTTCAACGCCCATTGAGTATGTAAAAGGCATTGGCCCAAAGGTTGGCGCATGGTTCAGGAAAAAAGGGATTGAAACAGTCCTTGACCTCCTATACGCTCTCCCTTTCCGTTATGAGGACAGACGCAATATTAAAAAGATTTCTAAACTTTCCGTAGGAGTAAAAGAGGTTGCCGCAGGCGAAATCATGGCGCTTGGCGAGGTCTTTTACGGAAGAAAAAGGATTTTTGAGATTGCCATAGGCGACGGCACAGGGATTTTAAAATTAAAGTGGTTTAATTACAGCGGTGCTGCAATGAAAAAGAGATACAAGGCAGGGCAGCGCGTTATAGTCTTTGGCGATATAGGAATATTCAATAATCAAAAGGAGATTATACATCCTGATATTGAGATAATTGATAAAGAAGAATCTGATTTGACAGATTTTAATTCAATCGTGCCGATATATTCCAGCGTAGGAAATCTTCATCAAAAAACAATAAGAAAGATTATTAAAAATGCGGTTGCAGAATATGCAGATTATGCAAATGGAGGAGCGCCTCGCAATATACTTGCAAAATACAGCATTATGGAACTTCCGCAGGCAATAAAAGAATGTCATATGCCGGCCAATACAGACTGCATGGATTCAAAAAATTTTTTAGCAAGAAAAAGCCTTATTTTTGACGAATTGTTTTCTCTTGAATTTGGTCTTGCGATTAAGAAAAAGGATGCTGTAAAAGAAAGCGGCATTGCATTTAAAGTGGGGACAGATTTGAAATCTGTCCCCATGGTTGATAAATTTATCTCTCTTTTGCCGTTTAAATTAACATCTGCGCAGGAAAGGGTTTTATCAGAAATAAAAACCGACATGGCGTGTCCGCATCCGATGAACCGCTTGATACAGGGTGATGTCGGTTCTGGCAAGACAGTTGTTGCATTTATTTCAGCGCTCATTGCAATAGACAATAATTATCAATCTGCAATAATGGCACCGACGGAAATCCTCGCAGAGCAGCATTATCTGAACATCCACAGATTTGCAGAAGAACTCGGCATAAGGGCATGCCTATTGACAAGCAGTGTTTCAAAATCCGAAAGGACAAAGATGCTTAAACAAATAAAAGACGGAGAAATAAACCTTATTATCGGCACACATGCCCTGATACAGGAAGATGTCGAGTTCAATAAACTCGGCATTGTTGTTATTGACGAACAGCATAGATTCGGCGTTGTCCAAAGGTCGCTTCTAAAAAAGAAAGGCGCAAACCCTGATGTGATTGTAATGACAGCAACACCGATACCAAGGACGCTTACAATGACAGTATTCGGCGATTTGGATGTTTCTGTTATTGATGAACTCCCGCCCGGAAGAAAACCGATTGATACACTTGTCTTCAGGGAAAGGGACAGACAAAAGGTTTATCAGATTTTAAAAAGCGAACTTGTTAAAGGCAGGCAGGTTTATATTGTCTATCCTTTGATAGATGAAAAAGAGGAACTTGAACTCAAGGCAGCAGCAAACATGGCAGAGCATCTGCAAAAAGATATATTTCCTGAATACAGGATTGGGCTCCTCCACGGCAGAATGGGTGTAAAGGAAAAAGAGGATGCAATGACTGCGTTTAAAAATAAAAAGATTGACATACTTGTTTCAACCACTGTTATTGAGGTCGGCATTGATGTTCCAAATGCGAGCGTAATGGTTATAGAGCATGCAGAGAGGTTTGGTTTGTCGCAGCTGCATCAACTCAGGGGCAGGGTCGGAAGGGGCGGACATAAATCGTTTTGTCTGCTTCTTGCTTATAAAATCGGCTCAATTGACACATACAAGAGACTAAAGATTATGGAGCAGACAAATGATGGCTTTAAGATTGCGGAAGAGGATTTGAATATTAGAGGTCCCGGTGATTTTATCGGAACAAAGCAGTCGGGCCTGCCTGATTTCAGGATTTCTAATCTGCTTAATGACGCTGCAGTTCTAAAAAATGCAAGGGATGAGGCATTTAAACTTATAGAGCAAGACCCTGATTTAATAAAAGAGGAGCATAAGATTTTAAAAGAAATCATAAATGCGCGGTGGAAAGGGAGGCTTGAACTTGCAACAATCGGTTAGGAATAGATTGAGAGGTTTAATATTTTTTATCCCTTTAATTATCCTCTCCATTGCAGCATTTCAGAGAAGCATACTATGGCAGGATGGAATTGAAATGTGGCAGGATGTTGTAAAAAAGAGCCCTAAAAAGGTTAGGGCGCATAATAATCTTGGGGTTTCTTACAGCAGAAAAGGTCTTTTATCCTATGCTATTCAGGAACTTTACAAGGCAATAGAACTAGACCCTGATTATTGGGCTTCTCATTTCAATCTAGGCAAGATATTCTGGAAGGCTGGGTACCCAGACCTTGCTATCAAGGAGTTCCTTGAGGCATTGCGGCTGAATCCATATTCTCATGATATTCATATGCGTCTTGGCGAGGTCTATGAAGAAAAAGGATTATACAACAAGGCATTGTTTGAATATCAACTTGCATTGATAATAAAACCTGACAGCGAAGATGCAAAGCAAAGGCAAGATGCGCTTTTAAAAAAGATACAGCCAAAATGAAAAATTATGGCAGGGCAATAATCTTTATTGTTTTCATGGCAATGCTTTCTTTTGCCGCATTCCAGAGAAATATTTCATGGAAGGACAGCATTACTTTATGGAAAGATTCAATAAAAAAGACAGGCAGCAGCAGGGCGTATAATAATCTTGGCGCTGCATTTGTTGAAAAAGGCGATATGGACGAGGCAATTAAAAATTTTGAAACAGCAAAAAGACTTGGACCAAGTTTCAGCATCTTTTATAATCTAGGCGGCGCATACGGGGTAAAGGGTTTCATTGATAAGGCAATAGAGGAATATCTTGAGGCAGTTAATCCTGAAAAACAGTTCTGGGGAATAAAGTCAGATTATAAGGAAGGATTTGCAAGCGCGCATTACAGGCTCGGGCTTTTGTTTGAAAAAAAAGGCATGGTTGATGAAGCAGTATATTATTATGAAATGGCAGCAAAACTAAATCCTAAATATTACGACATGGTATATAAAAAACATCTTATTATATACACAACGCCATAAGTAAATCAGCATACAGAGCGTCAGAACAAAGCAGACCAAGGCGCGACGAAAGCGAGGAGTGAGGCGTATTTTAAGCATACGCCGCAATGACGAGCTGAGGAGCAACGCAGGTATGCGAAGTTATGACGCTCTGTATAAACTAAACAATGACAATACAAGAACTTGCAGGCTATATAGACCTTACACTTTTAA
>JACRNI010000132.1 GCA_016234925.1 Deltaproteobacteria bacterium
AACTGAGGAATAAGGTTAAGGTTCAATAGATGTGATAATGGGAAATATAAGAAGCATCCCCCGATTTCCCCCGGCAATTATATTTTCAATCCGCCCCTCCGCCGCTTGCCGAAAGAGCCGAACACTTATTAATGGTGTCTGCCCCCACAGGTTGACACAATCTCATTTAAATGTCCCCTTTATCTTCTTTACTTAAATTATTTTTTCTGTATCTTTCCGCTGTCTTGCATAAACTGTGCGAAGGTATTTATATCAACACCATGCCATTTGTGTGCGCCTTTCGGAGACCAGAGAATTCCGCTCGGCTTCACTCTAATTTCTCCAACTTTGTTTCCATTCCCATCGAGAATTTCAAAATCCTCCAACTGCTTTGGTCTGAATGTATTCTTTGCCATACATACTCCTTTTTTAAGATAGAAGGTAGGGCGGGCTATTCCCGCCGATTCAGGTTTTTGCCAATATTTTTGGTGGGCGTAGCCCACCCTTGTTTATTTGTAAAATTGAACCGGCAAATATCCGAAAATCCCCCTCAATCTCCCTTTTCCGCCAAAACCTATCTACTGCATAGCATATACAGGTATTACCTGTCCATGTCAAGAAAAAATACAGGTAATTCCTGTTTTGATAATTCACTAACATTTATATACCATAACAGAGGATAGAGGGGGGGGCAGAGGCTCGTAATGGAAACTCTTGGTGAAAAGATACGGAAAAGCAGGAATGCAAAAGGGTTATCACAGAAGAAACTTGCAGATCTTTTGGGAATTCAATATCAGTCTGTTCAGGACTGGGAGAGAGATAAAACAAAACCTTCAACTGGAAAAATACCAAAACTTTGTGAAATACTTGATGTGTCATCTACATGGCTCCTTTCGAGTAAAGGAACTCCATATTCCGAAGAGAAGAAAATATCAATTCTGAAATCTCCTGTCCAATATGGACTGCAACAGGAAAGCAGCAGGCACCTAAAACTATTTGAAAAACTCCAACCTGAAACACAAAAAGTAGTAATTAAATTGATGGAGGCACTCATAAAGGGGAACAGAAGATTCTAACTTTTTCATATTGCTGCCAACCCGAATTAGAAATATCCTTCTTTTACCAAAATAGAAATGTTCTGCCCACTTATTAACGAGAAAATTTATATGGGAATCTTGCGGCTCGCTGTAAAAATCCTGCGGGCTGTAGCAAGGTGAAGGGTTCTTATCTAAATCATTTCTGTAAGTCATTCAAAATCTTATCTACAACCTTTTTCATCTCAGGGATATGCTCTGAACATACGACAAACACGGTTTCTGCGTCAATGTCAAAATAGTGGTGGGTTATAATGTCTCTCATACCTTTTGCCTTCTTCCAGTCCATTTCAGGATAATTGGCAAGAAGTCTTGAGTCCGTCAGTTTGTCTGCCTGTTTAAGGGCTTCTCCGATGTTAATAAGCTGCATACAGATGCTGTCCAGCTTCTCTAAACCTTCATCACCTTTTATGAAATCATTGCTTGACCCAATGACTTTAAATCTCTTTGTGATCTGCTCAACAGACCATGCTATGTTGCGAAATATCTCAACGACAAGTTCCTTATCATACATAGATGACATCTCTCTCAATCCGCTGTTTCAGGAACTTGTTCATCTTGTCTCTGAGCCTTACAATGTCAACATTTCTTCTAAATGCCTCCTCAATAGCCTGTTTAACTCCTATCAGGTTAAAAAGGTCGGGTTTTTTCACTTCAACAACAATATCTATATCGCTTCCTTCGCGGGTTTCTCCTCTTGCGTAACTGCCAAACAGACCGATTTTTGTTACCCCGAAGTTTTGCTCAAATTCAGCCTTATGTGCGGAAATAAACCTTATTATCTCGTCTCTGTTCATTTTGTCTCCTGACAATCAATATATTCAGGATTTTCATCTATCCGTTTATTGATGTCAAGCAGTTTTTGAGGGTTGCGGTGAAGTGAAAAAAAAGATTATTTGTTCTTCAAATTGGCATTAGTATATATGAACCATATCTTTTTCTGGAACATACAAAAGAACAGTATCTTCATACCCTTTTGAAATGGCATCTTTAAGCGCAGTTTCAGGGACATCTCCTACGCCAACTATTGTGTGGTCTTTAGAACTTTTCATGTCTACATAACGACCGTTTAGAGTTACTGGCGGGTGATTCACGATGTATTGCCTATCTCTTTTAAAAACTTCACAAAATAATCAATCCCTGACCATAATGTAAAACCAAGCGCCAGCCAGACAAGTATCATCCCAATTGCTTGGAAATCAATATCAAAAAAAGGATAATGGATTAAGAGCGCAATCACAGCCGCAGCCTGAAAGGTCGTCTTATACTTTCCAAGGGCGCTTGCTGATATAGCAATCCCTTCTTTTGCAATAACAGCCCGAAGCCCTGTAACAGCGATTTCCCTGCCGACAATAAGGCTTACCATCCATGCCGGAACCCTTCCTGCAGGTATCAGCATTATAAGCGATGTTATTATCAGGGCTTTGTCCGCAAGAGGGTCTAAAAATTTGCCAAGCACTGTTGTGATATTCATCCGTCTTGCAAGATAGCCGTCAAGCCAGTCTGTAAGCGCTGCGAGACTGAATATGACTGCGGCAATGGTGCTGTAGTATCTGGTTGGATTTAATAGTATGACTGTCAGAAGCGGCGCCGCAGCGATTCTTGAGAGGGAAAGGATGTTCGGAATATTCCATATGTCTTTTGTCATATATTTCTGTTATCTCGCTTAATATATCGTTTATCATATCTTTGCCGTTCAATTCTAGTAAAAACCTAAAAAGATGATTCCTATAATAAATAATATCGCTGTTAGATGCATTATTCTGATGGTTTTTTTAACCATATATTTATCCAATATAGAAATCTTATCTCCAATCAAATGTTTTTTAACAAGGCTGCCAAAATAATAATTATCCCCACCCAATTGACAGTTTAATGCGCCTGCAACTGCCGCCTCTGGCCAGCCTGCATTAGGGCTTGCATGGTTTCTTGAGTCCCTCCAAACAATCTTTAAAGAATTTTTCCAGTCAAGTCTTAATAAAAATGATGAGATAATCATCAATAATGCTGTTAGTCGTGCAGGGATGTAGTTGGCAGCATCATCCATTTTTGCAGAGAACCAGCCAAGGTTTTTATATTTTTCATTTTTATAGCCGACCATTGAGTCAAGGGTGTTTACATCCTTGTAAGCAAGCGCAAGCGCAGGCCCGCCTATTGCGAGGTAAAAAAGCGGCGCAATAATGCCGTCGGATGTATTTTCAGAAACTGTTTCAACAACAGCGCGGTAGATTTCTTGTTCAGAAAGATTTTGCGTTTCCCTGC
>JACRNI010000036.1 GCA_016234925.1 Deltaproteobacteria bacterium
CGCAATCTTTGGTCAAATACTGCGTCAAATCTGGCTGTCCAAATACTCACATACTTAAAATAGTATGCTCCGTTTTGTCCAGCCATCTTTTCCTTGTCTTTGGCTCAAATCTTGCGTTTGCACCCGAAAAATAAAAACCAAATACATTTTTCGGGTAAATATTCATCCATGCCGTCATTTTAATATTGTTTTTTGCTTTTCAATTATGCCTGCAATAATTCCTTTAAGTTCCTCATCCTTTAAATCTGAAGTCAATCTATCAATAGTCATTTTTTCTTCTGAAGTGAGGCTGCGGCGGCTTATGCTGTCTTGTTTTTTTAAAATACGGACTCTATCAATATGCCCGAGTTTAAAGACTATATCAGATATGGCGTCTGTGCCGAGGATTTTATTTATCTTATCCATCATATCAGTTTTAAGATATTTCAACTCCTCCATCCATGCAGATACAGACACTGTCACATAAAGCGTCTTTCCTATTGTCTTTGCAGGGATTGCAATGTTTGAAATTTTATCGCCGACTATTTTATTCCAGTTGCTCATTATTGCAAATCCTCTTACCTTTGCATTAAGACCGAGTCTTTCAAATGAATTTTTAAGTATAGCATCTATAGCAACAGGCTTCTGCAATTTAGTCCTTGTTATTTTGCTCATATATGGCTCAAGGTTTAAAAATAAATATTCATCTATACCATCCGGCCATCACGACACCGCCCTCTTATTAAGCCTCCCGCCCAAAAACTGTCCTGCAACTGCGCCAACTACAACAATTGGTATAACTCTGTAATCAAGTCCGAACCCCCATCTAATCGCTATTATAAATGGTATCGGCAAATGGATATATAAAAACCATTTGAATGAAAGTTTTGCTGATGCGGTTCTAAGGTATCCAAATGGAAGGTTTAATATAAATGCAAATGCAGTCAGAACAATCGTATAAAATAATATATTCCCCATGTTGCTTTTATCAAAATAACAATTTGCTCATCTGTTGTCAACCTATAATAGATAACAAATTTTCTTGACAACACTTTTTAAAGTTGTTATAGATGTAAAAAATTTTAACCACTAAAAAAAGGAGGAGAACATGACAAAAGGAGAATTAGTTAGTGCTATGGCTTCAAAGGCAGACATCACAAAGGTTGCCGCTGAGAAGGCGCTCTGTGCATTTACCGAGAGCGTAACTTCAACACTCAAGAAAGGAAAGAAGGTCAGCCTAGTAGGTTTTGGCACCTTCAGCACCTCGAAGAGAAAAGCAAGGATCGGAAGAAACCCAAGGACAGGCAAGGAAATCAAAATCCCTGCAGCAAGGGTTCCAAAGTTTAAAGCAGGCAAGTCATTAAAAGATGCTGTAAGATAAAACTGATTGTTATTGCAGGCAGCCAAATGCAAATAGCATCTGTTTTATTGGGCGGATAGCTCAGTTGGTAGAGCGCGGCCCTTACAAGGCTGAGGTCGCAGGTTCGATCCCTGTTCCGCCTACCAGTAAAGATAGTTATTAGGGTTAGGAGTTTGGAATTATTCCTTTGCGAAACATTCCAGATTTACATCTCCCAAACTTAAAATCAACATGGGGCCGTAGTTAAGTTGGTCATAACGCCGGCCTGTCACGCCGGAGGGCGCGGGTTCGAGCCCCGTCGGCCCCGCCATTATAAAAACTTGCTTTTAAGTGCCATCATTATTCCATTCCCTTGCTAATATGCCCCTGCTGCAAAGACAGGGGCATCTGGTTTTCATCAACTTAAACCTCTTTCACCTCTTTTCTATTATGAGATATAGATTGCCCAGATTCTTTGTTGAAGATATAGATACAGATGCAGGAAATATTATTATAACAGGCGATGAATTTTATCATCTGAAAAAGGTTCTTCGTCTCAATGCCGGAGACGAGATAATAATATTTGACGGCAAAGGAAATGACTTTATTGCAAAACTGGAAACACTTGGCTCAAAAGAGGCTGAGGCATGTGTCCAGAAAAAACTTGAAGCATCGTCCAATGAGCCTAAATTCAAAATAGTTCTGGCGCAGGGCATCGCAAAAGGCGAAAAAATGGATTTCATAATCCAAAAGGCGGCAGAACTTGGCGTCTCATCTATAATGCCTTTTACAGCATCAAGGACCGTGCCTAGATTCAAAGAAGATGCAGTATTAAAAAAAATTGAGAGATGGCAGAAGATAGCAATTGAGGCAGCGAAGCAGTGCGGAAGGAGCATTGTCCCGAAGATTGAATCTATAAAAGATTTCAAAGAAATTCTCATTGGATGGGAAGGATATTTAAAGATTATACTATGGGAAGATGCAGTGTGCATGAAACTTAAAAATAAGATTCAGGAACTAAAAAATTTAAACATGAGGGGCATCATAGTCATTGTTGGACCTGAAGGCGGATTTTCTCCTGAAGAGGTTCAAGAGGCGGAAAAAATGGGGTTCATTCCCAGCCGTTTATTTGAAAACATCTTGCGCACAGAAACAGCCTCAATTGTTATGTTAAGCATTATTAACTATGAGATTGCTGACTAATCTGCCTCCGCTCCCCTTTCTTAAAATTAAACTTGCACGATTGGCAATTCTTATATAAAATGCGCATACTATGAAGATTTTTTCTACAAAAGAAAAAGGTTTTATTAAAATCATTGACGCCATTACTAAAAGGGGCGAGGCAGACACATCAAAGGTGGAGGAGATTGTAAAGGCTGTCCTTAAAGATGTAAAAAAAAACGGTGATAAAAGCCTTTTAAAATATAGTTTAAAGTTTGACAAGGTCAAAATAAAACAGGGTCAAGGCGGGTGCCCTCTGGGCGCGGTCAAGGGTCAAGAAATACAAAAGGCAATTAAAACAATCCCCAAAAAAGACCTTGAAATTCTAAAACTCGCTGCCAAAAGAATCAAGTCATTTCACGAAAGACAACTCCAAAATTCATGGGCATTTAATGAAAAGGACGGCACAATACTTGGTCGAATAATCACCCCGATTGAAAAGGTCGGCATCTATGTCCCGGGCGGAAAGGCAAGTTATCCGTCAACTGTTTTAATGAATGCAATACCTGCAAAAATCGCAGGTGTCCAAGAGATTACAATGGTTACGCCGCCAAGTAAAAATGGCATAAGCCCTTATGTATTGGCAGCGGCATATATTGCAGGTGTAGATAAAATCTACCAAATCGGCGGCGCACAGGCGATTGCCGCGCTTGCATACGGAACAGAGACCATTCCAAAGGTTGATAAGATTGTCGGACCGGGCAATATCTATGTTGCAACTGCAAAGCGTCTTGTATTCGGCGCAGTTGATATTGACATGATTGCAGGGCCTAGCGAGATACTCATTGTAAACGACGGAACAGGAGAGCCTTCATGGCTCGCAGCGGATTTGCTGTCTCAGGCAGAGCATGATGAACTTGCATCAAGTATTTTATTAACCACTTCAAAAAGAATGGCAGAGGCTGCTGCAAAAGAGGTTTCTAGACAGATTAAAGAACTCAAAAGAGAGGCTATTGCTAAAAAATCCATTGATAGATATGGAGCAATTATAATTACAAAGGATTTAAAAGAGGCGGCGGATATAGCAAACAGAATCGCACCTGAACATCTGGAACTTTTTGTTAAAAAGCCATTTGAGATTTTGAAGAAGATTAAAAATGCAGGCGCAATATTTCTGGGACAGAATACGCCTGAGGCGCTGGGCGATTATATGGCAGGGACTAATCATACACTCCCAACTGGAGGCACTGCGAGGTTTTCATCACCGCTAGGCGTGGAGGATTTTATCAAGAGGTCTAGCGTACTCGCATTCTCTAAAAAGGGTTTTGAAAAACTTGGAAAGGATGTAGTGAGGTTTGCTGATATAGAAGGATTAGAGGCGCATGGGAAGAGTGTAAAGATAAGGATGTATAGTGAACGACAAAAATAAGTTGACATAAATGCTGGTAGCCGCAGGCTTTATGCCTGCGAAAATAGCGCACCCATAAAGGGTGCGGCTACCTGTAGATGTCTAAAAACTAATGTCGTTCACTCTAGCAAAGATATTTTATTACAATAAAATGGTTAACAAGGTTAAATTATGAAATATCATCCTTTCACATCTATGCCGCTTCGCTACTTCATTCCCCTCGCCCTTTTTATATTTGGCACATTTTTAGGTCTAGTCCATGTATGGCATGATATATCAGATTCATACCAGCGCATAGAAGAAAGCCGATTGTTTCATGTAAGGTTTACGGCGAATAATCTGACAACAGAACTAGAGCATAACTTTAAAGAAGCTGACTTTGATGGCAGTAATCAGGCAATAAGCAAACTTGGCGCAGACCCGAATATCAGACTCGCAATCCTTTTTGACGAAGACAATAAGGCGATATTTTCAACCCAATATAAACTTCGCGGCAGTTTATTGAAAGACACCTCATTTAACGAATACCTTCCTGTGTTTAAACAGGTGCGCGATGCCATGTCAGGTTTGACAAAACTTTCAGAAGACAGGAAAACAATCTTTGCTGTTTATCCTGTTATACTGGGTTCAGTCCCTGAAAAGATACGACCGTCAAGAGTTGGCGTGCTGGTTATTGATTATAACCTCGCTCGTTTGAAGGACGAGGCATTTACTGGGGCATGGCACAGGACATATACATCCGGTTTTGTATTGATATTCCTCTGCATTGCCATGTGGCTTATATTTCACAGGGTATTGACGGTCAGGATAGGCAGACTGCTTGACGCAACCAATCGTATGGCAAGAGGAAACTTAAATGCCCGCTCAGATATTGGCGGGATGGATGAACTGGCGCAATTATCAAACGCATTTAATCAGATGGCTGAACAAACACAGATTCATACTGTACTTCTGCAGGAAAGCGAAGGCCGTATGCGGGCGCTTATAGAGGCAACGCCTGATGTTATATTTTTTAAAGACGGCAGAGGCAGATGGCTCACAGTAAACAGCGCTGCAGTTAAATTGTTTGGTTTGGAAAATGTGGATTATAAGGGCAAAACAGATTTGGAGCTTGGAAAATGCTCGCCTTTTTATAAGGATGCGTTTGAATGCTGTTACCGCAGCGATGAAATGGCGCGTCAGGCTGAAACCATGCTGCGCTCTGAAGAGATTGTGCCTCAGGAGAATGCGCAGCCGCGCATCTTTGATGTCATTAAGATTCCTCTAGTCAAAGAAAAAGGACGCTGCGAGGGATTGGTAGTTGTAGGCAGGGATATAACAGAACTTAAAAAAACAGAAGAGAAAATCCGAACCCTGTCAATTGCCATAGAGCAGAGCCCTGTCTCTATTGTAATCACCAATACAAAAGGCGATATTGAATATGTAAATCCATATTTTTCCAAATTAACAGGTTATACCGGCAAAGAAGCCATTGGACAGAACCCGCGGGTGCTTAAATCAGGAAGGCATTCAAAGGAATTCTATAAAGAATTATGGGACGCCATTACATCAGGCAAAGAATGGCACGGGGAATTTTACAACAAGAAAAAGAACGGCGAGTTTTACTGGGAATCTGCAATCATTGCGCCTGTAAAAAATTCAGAAGGGATTATAACCAACTTTATCGCTGTTAAAGATGATATAACAGAGCGCAAAATGATAGAGGAAAAACTCCGCATGGCAGACAAGGTATTTGAAAATACAACTGAAGCCGTTGCTATTACAGACAGTCATGGGATAATCCAGTCAGTCAATCCCGCCTTCACCGCGCTTACCGGTTATACCAGAGAAGAGGTGATTGGCAAAAACATGAGCATCTTGAAATCAGGAAGACACGACGAAGAGTTCTATAAAAATATGTGGAAATCTATTTATGAAAAAGGTTTTTGGCAGGGTGAGATATGGAACAGGCGCAAAAATGGCGAGATATTTCCTGAATATCTTACAATAGACGCCATAAAAGACGATGAAGGCAATATAACCCATTTTTCATCGATATTTACAGATATTGCAGAGCGGAAGCGGCATCAGGAAAAGATGGAACACCATGCTTATCACGATGCGCTCACAGACCTTCCAAACCGCATGCTTTTAAACGACCGCCTCGCCATTGCGCTGTCCCATGCCCATAGAAATAAAAAGACGCTTGCGGTTATGTTTCTGGATTTAGATAACTTTAAGATAATAAATGATACGCTTGGACATGATATTGGAGACCAATTATTGCAGGAAGTCGCAAAGAGGTTGAAAAATTGCGTTCGTGAAGACGATACAGTTTCAAGGCACGGCGGAGACGAATTTGTTCTGGTGCTGCCCAATATAAATAATGAAGGCGCGTGCAAGGTTGCGCAAAAGATAATTGACATACTGCCGAAACCTGTTGAAATCAGCGGACACAAATTATGCATTACCACAAGCATAGGCATCAGCATGTATCCATCCGACGGCGGCAATCATGAGCCCCTTATTAAAAATGCTGATATTGCAATGTATCGCGCCAAGGAACAGGGTAAAAATCAATACCACAAATTCATTCTATCAAAAGACGAATACTAACCGCAGCGTCACAAGTAAATCCGCATACAGAGCGTCAGAACAAAGCAGACCAAGGCGCGACAAAGGCGAGGAGCGAGGCGTATTTTAAGCATACGCCGCAGCGACGAGCCGAGGAGCAACGCAGGTATGCGAAGTTATGACGCTCTGTATAAATTTATCATTGAATAATATCCCATCTTTCTGTAGAATTAACTTCTATTAAATTTGCGGAGGGTTTTGCATGCCTAGAAAAACAAAGGTAATCAGAAAGACAAAAGAAACAGACATAACACTTGAACTCAATCTTGACGGCAAAGGGGCTTACGACATAAAAACCCCCCTGCCCTTTCTTGACCACATGCTTTCGCTTTTTGCAAAACATGGGCTTTTTGATTTAAAAATAAAGGCAAAGGGTGATATTGATGTTGATTATCACCA
>JACRNI010000137.1 GCA_016234925.1 Deltaproteobacteria bacterium
AGAACAAAGCAGACCAAGGCGCGACGAAAGCGAGGAGTGAGGCGTATTTTCAGCATACGCCGCAATGACGAGCTGAGGAGCAACGCAGGTATGCGAAGTTATGACGCTCTATATATAAAACCTCTATTTGCGGTACCACCATCGCGGATAAGGATAATACCACCGCCATGGATATGGCTCAAATGGGTCAGGCGGCGGATAATACCACCACGGCGGCGGGTATGAATATTTTGGCTCAGGTTCCGGCTCAAAGAGCCTTATCTGAATCGGCTCAATAACAGGGTATTTATATTCAATCTCATCTATCTTTTGAACCCTTACTTGTTTTATAATCCCGGCAACTGTAATTTCTTTGCCTGCCCTGTATATAAATGTGTCAAGAAAACCATTTGCCTCTATAATAAAACGTCCCAAAGACTTTTCTATGTCTATGACCCTGTCTCTTTCATCCAAAGGCGTCTGCAATACCTCAATAACTGTTTTGTCTTTTAGATTTTTTGATGATATAATCATGCCGCCCCAGATGACCTTCTTGTTCAAAAAGGCATCAGGGTTTGCCTGAACTATGGGCAGTATTATTGTCTTGTCAATATCCTTTTTAATGTTTTCTGATATAACAGAGCCGCAGCCCCAAATGGACAATGTTAAAATAAATATTAGCAATCTGCATGTCATATAGTATATTGTAGCCTAAAAATAAGGTGTGTCAATGTTAAAAATATTTGAATCAGCAAATGATGGCATGGATAAAAATTCATCTTCTAAACCTTGTGCCATAAATGAAAAAGAGGCGTCAAGGCTTGCCTCTTATGCGATGAAGAGCAAGGACTCAAAGGGCAGGAAACACAGGGAAGATGAGCATCCTTTCAGGACTGCGTTTCAAAGGGACAGGGACAGAATCATCCACTGCAATGCCTTCAGGAGATTGGAATATAAGACGCAGGTCTTTGTGTATCACGAAGGCGACCATTACAGGACAAGGCTTACGCATACAATAGAGGTTAGCCAGATTGCGCGCACCATTGCGAGGGCATTAAATCTGAATGAGGACATTGCAGAGGCGATTGCGCTTGCGCATGATTTAGGGCATCCGCCTTTTGGACACAAAGGGGAAAACACCCTTGCCAAACTTATGAAGGGGCACGGCGGTTTTGAGCATAATCTCCACAGTTTAAGGATTGTGGAATATCTTGAAACACGGTATCCGGGCTTCAGGGGATTGAATCTAACATGGGAGGTAAGGGAAGGGATTGTAAAACATTCTTCTGAACATGACAACCCTGATGTCTTAAAGGAGTATGAGCCTGAAAAGGCGCCGTGTCTTGAGGCGCAGATAGTAGATATTGCAGATGAGATAGCATACAACAACCACGATATAGACGACGGCCTGTCTTCAGAGATGATTGGCGCGGAGCAGATTAAGGAAGTTGAACTCTGGCAGGAAAATTATGACAAGATAAAAAGGGCTTTTCCAAAAGAAGACTTTAAGGTTCACAAATCCCAGACAATAATAAAAATCATAAATCAGCAGGCTACAGACCTGATTACGCAAATCTTGCAGGAGGTGGAGAAAAAGGGAATTATTGCTTATCAGGATATTAGAAATATCGGCAAGCCAATAGCAATGTTCAGCCCTGATATGGCTCAAAAGAATATTGAGTTAAAGAAATTCCTCAAGAAAAATCTTTATAATCACCACAGGGTAATCCGCATGTCAGACAAGGCAGACCGAATATTAAAGTCGCTCTTTAAGGTCTATTCAGACGAGCCTCAACTCCTGCCCCCGCCTGTGTATGCTGACATGGAAGAAAAAGGCAAAGAAAGGCTGATTTGCGACTACATAGCAGGCATGACAGACAGGTTCGCGCTTGACGAATATAAAAAACTGTTTGACCCGTATGAGAGGGTGTAAAAGAGCAGTTGCGATCATTCGATGATTCTCGATAATTCTCCTCGACACCCATTATTTTTAGGCTAGAATTATGACAAATACTTTAAAAAGAAAGGAGGTGAATTTTAGATTTTTATGCTATAAATTTTTTATGGTGCAAGATAAGTCTTGTTGAATATCAAAAATTTTACAAGGAGGTGTGTTATGCGGAGGTTAATGGTCTTAAATATTTTACTGGTCTTAGTTTTGGTAAATCCAGTGTTTGTTTCTGCATCTGATTTACCGTGGGCTGAGTATGGAAGGAATGCGCAGAATACCGGACAGAACGGATATATTGGACCGGCGGACACGAGCCGTACATGGAAGGCGGCGCTGGATTACAATAACAAAGACTCTTTTACCTCACCTGTGGTTGACGGTTCCGGGTCGGTTTATCTTTTGGACAGTGGGTGGTCATATGTAAATGAGCAATGGGTTATAGGGGCGTCTCTGAAATCTATAGCAAGGGATGGCAGTGTGCGATGGATAAAGCCGCTTTCCGGCTGTAGAGATGATAATGGCAGCACATCATTAGCGCTTGGAAGCAATGGGCTTTTATACCTTTCTTGTAGTGCGGGGTACGATTATGTTGACGGAGTGTGGATGGATATAGACGCAGCGCTCTATGCCTTTGAAGCAGGGACAGGGGCTTTAAGGTGGGAATTGCCTTTAGGAAGACACTATACACAAGCGATAGGAAACCTGACCATTGATTCAGGAAACAACCTTTACTTTGTATCGGCTCTATACATAGATAACAATTGGCAGGGCAATCATTACCTGACCGCTGTTTCTGAGACAGGTGCAGTTCTGTGGACCAGTTCTCTCGGCGCTGGCAGACAGTGGGACTTTGCCGGGCCGGCCATGTCAAGTGATGGGAAGACGGTATATATATACAGGTTAACCGAGTATAATGAGGGAATACTAAATGCAGTGTCTGCTGAAACAGGTGAAAAGGTGTGGGAACTGCCGCTTGAATGGGGCGGCACTGGCTGGCAGACATTTACTTCATTTGCAGTTGCTAATGATGGCACAATATGGCTTGCCTCTTATGTCAAATATGGCGATGATAGCTGTTACGGCAGGGCTGAGAATCTGATAGGCATAAGCCCGAACGGGCATATAAGACGCAAGTTTCCCCTCCATGGGGATCTGGATTGCGGAAGCCATATAAGCATCGGCCCATCCGGAACCATATATGTCACCTACGACGATGTTCGGAGTTACTGGGACGGGACACGCCGGTATTATTGGCTTGAATACAACTATGGTCAGCCCCCTTGGGATTGGTTTGTAGGACCAGGCTGGTATTCATGGGATGGGGGGTTTATCTACATTGACGGACCGCCTAAAAAAGGAGGAATAGCTGCATACGATACAGTTAAAGGCTTTAAGTGGAAATTTGAACTGCCGGACTCCTTCGAGGCCAATGCCAAACCGGCAATAGATGCAAAGGAGAACATCTACTTTGCTGCGTCCTTTGGTGAAAGGCTCTATTCACTGAACAGGGATGGCAAGGTTAACTGGGTCTTTGACATTGCCCCGGGTGTAGAACCAACGCATGGTTCCTGCGGATGGTTCTGTGCGGAAGATGAGTTCACCTACGGCGCGGCGCCAGTGATAGGGCTTGGCGGCTCTATTCATGTGATGGGTTCTAAATACCTCTATACCATTGAGGGGGGACCTACTATCCAGACTGTTACTGCAATGGTAGAGGGATTTGTGTCCCAAGGTGTGCTGAACACCGGGGACAGCAATTCCCTTTTAAGCAAACTCGATCAGGCTGAAAATGCCGCAACAGCGCAGGCGAGAGCGAATGTGCTTCAGGCAGCGATAAACCAGATAAACGCCCTTGAACGAAGCGGAAGACTTACCTCCGCGAAGGCCGAGGAGATGAGGTCAATATTAAGGCAGTTGTAAAAACGGTCACATAATGGCTGTATAGAAAAAGGCGGGGCAAAAGCCCGCCTTTTTCTATGTTAGCCCCCAAAATAGACTTTGATTTTTGGGGAAACCTGCAAGTTGCCTGCCAGACGAGGCAGAGGCCATTTTTGCGACGAGCCGTATATCACCAATACGGTGAGGAGCAAAAATGTGCCGATAACGAAGTCGGGGCACCCAAGCGAAGATTGGGTCGGGCAAATCGCAGGTTTGTAAAATAGCGAGGTTTTTAATCGCTATTTTACGGTTAGCCTTTTCTATTGAATGGCTGGGCTCAAAGGTCTATAATAGGGTCTGTGATAAGTATACCCAATGAATTAGGCATTTACATTGTATTTATGAAGCCATTTAGCCCTTTAAAACCCATATTCCTTGCATCAATATTTATCCTTTCACTCACAAATATATCTGACCCTGATGCGTTTACGCATCTTTCTTTAGGCAGAGAGATAATAAAAAATCTGGGGTTCCCATTAACAGAGCCTTTTAACTACACAGCCCTTGACAAATCCTTTGGCTACCCTGAATGGCTTTTTGGCGTTATGCTCTATGCCGTATATTCAATGCTAAGTTTTGCTGGCGTGGTAATATTCAAGGCAGGCATTATAACACTTACATATTTTGTTTTGTTTAAGGATACAGCCCCTCTCCCTGTAGTCCCCGACCTGAAGGTCGGGGATGGCGGGTCTAAAGACCCGCCGCTACGAGAGAGGGTGCAGGGTGAGGGTGGGCAACAATCCGAAATTATTGCAGTTACCATCCTTTTCCTTATTGCCATTTTTTCAAGGGGCAGGTTTGTGGAAAGGCCTGAGATATTATCAAACCTTTTTCTTGCATTCACAATTTACAGCCTAAACCAGTTTTTTTATTACGGAAAAAAACATATATATTTTATCCCAATTATCTTTATCCTCTGGGCAAATACGCACCCCAGCATAATCATTGGTCTATACCCATTCATTGCATTTATAATCGGCGGCTCTATCCATGCCTTTTTTAATAGAAATGATTTAAGCCAGTGGAAAAGGATAAAGATTATTATCTTGCTTCTTTTTATATCCATTTTTTGCGCCTTAATAAATCCATATACATACAGCATATTTATTGCACCTAAAGGGCTTACTGAGAACATCTGGCGGTATATGACTGCTGAGCTCGCACCCCCTTACTGGGAAAGATATATGTTTCTTTACATATTTATAGGAATACTCCTCGCCTCTTTTCTCTCCAATATCAGGCAGTCCTTTATCTATATCATTCTTGTCCTGCCATTTATCGCACTTTCAACAAATGCGATAAGATTTATCCCTTTAATCGGGATAGTTGGCGCCCCAATAGTTGCAAAAAACTTTTCAGCCTTTATTTCCAGACTCACGACCCGCGGCTTGCGGCCCCCGACAGTAGTTACAGCATTTGTTTCCGCATCAATGATTGTCCTAACCCTTGCTGCAATCTTTAATATCGGACCATTTAAAAACTATGGGAGACAGTTTGGTCTATCCATTGATGCCTCAAGTCTGCCAGAAGGCGCGTTAGAGTATCTTGATAAAAATAATATCCATGGAAGGATATTCAATACATTCCATTTTGGGGGTTATATAACATTTAAAGAACACCCTAAAAGGCTGACATTCATTGACGGCAGAGGCGGTCAAGCATTTCTTGATTATCTGAATGCATTTGACGGACAAAAAGATTGGGAGAGGATTGAAAAAAAATACGGTATTGATATTGCGGTTCTTGAATATCCTGCTGTGCCTTCATCGCTTGCTGATATGGAAGGAGACCTTCTCTTTTCGTACAAATTTTCATACAAAGGCTGGACGCTTGTGTATTGGGATTCTGCCTCAATGGTCTATCTCAAAGATGAGGTATTTAAGAATATTGTTGAAAGGGATGGATACAGGTATATAAAACCTGCAGATGATATGCAGCAGTTTAATAACATGCTTTACCCTAAAGAATTACAGGATAATATGATAAGAGAACTTAACAGGAATATTAAGATAAATCCAAACCCAAGGGCATATTTCTTACTCGGTTTTGCATATAATGGGATAGGTGAGTTTGATAATGCAGTAGAATCCTTAAATAAGGTCTTTGACTATAAAGATGCAGTATTCTTATTTTCATCTGCCCATAGTGAGATTGGTTTCTCATATATCAAAAAGGGCGATATTAAGGAGGCGCTTGCGCATTTTAAAAAGGCCATTAAATATGTGTACGACCCTGACACCTTCTATAACATCGGGGTTGTGTATTTACAGATGAATGACTATAAAAATGCTGTTTATTATCTTAAAAAGGCAATTACTATCAAAGATGATCACCTGCCTGCTTATATGGCTCTCATAGGTATATATAGAAAACTTGGATATGAGGATGAGTTTGAAGCAATTGAAAAGAGATACAGACAGAAAATTGATGAAAACCGGAGCAAAGGGCATTTTAAAGAAAAGAGAGACACCTATCGTTTTCATTAAGTATTTACCACATCACTCCATAGTGCCAATTCATTTTCCCAAACAATATTTCTAAAATATGCTGCAGTAAAAAGTAAAATAAATAAGACTATAAAGATTGGCAGATGAAAATATCTGCCTGACTGAGAAGGACTGATATTTTTCTTAACAGATTTTGTTTCTATCTGCTTTTTTATTTTTTCCCTCTTTCCCGAATTAAGACCCTGAATTAAAAAATCCTTCACTGAATGAAAGCCTTTCAGTGCAGGCAGGGAAGGCTTTTTCAGAAGAGGTTTAGCCTTGCCCATGTTGTAGAATATAACAAAGGGCATTTAGAAAGGCAATGGAATGAATGCTTTTCGGTAATGTCAATTATTATGTGTCAGTAAGAAAGGGGTATTGGTTCCCTCCTTTTTATTTTCATAAGTAAACACTGCAAATAAGATTCTCTCCATACTTGTCCTGTCACTGAACACACCCATAGGTCTTGTTCTTCTCCTCA
>JACRNI010000138.1 GCA_016234925.1 Deltaproteobacteria bacterium
ATAATCTCATTAAGAGTCATAGAAGCGCTGTTAAAAATCTTCGCATTATGCCGTGCATACTGCAAAACCTTCTCTTTTACAAGAGAGCCTGCATTGACAATGACATCAGCATTTTCCAAAAGCCTTTTGCCTTTTAGTGTGATTAGTTCAGGATCGCCCGGACCTGAGCCGACAAAAAATACAGTTTTGGGCTTTTTGCAGGTTTTTCTCGGTATAGTCATTTTTGAGGTTTATTGAAATCAGTCATAGCATTAAATGGAAAATCTATCCTGTATGGAACAACCGCAAGGCTGACATTATTGACATTATTTATCCTTTTTAAAAGTTCAAGAACCTCTTTGTCAGCCAGAGGTCTTGATGTGTTCCAGTCAATTGTCTGAACCTTCATTATAACCTTTGAAGGACTGCCAACCCTTTCAACAGCCTCTCTTGTCATACTTTCTATCAGCCTCTCTATGTAAGGCGATTCTTTTTTTAATTCATCCTGCATTTGCAGGTGATATGCCATTATTGCATAATAATCAAAACCTGCTGCGACAGCATTGTCAAGATTTTGAGAGAGCCATGCAAGCGCATATACAGGGTTTGACGCTGATTCATACATTAGGTTTATTGCAAACCTTGTTTTAGGATTTACATCCTTAACAGTTTGCATTAGTCTCTTTGCGACATTTAAAAGTCTTTTGTTTTTCCAGCCCGCCCATTCCCAGAACTCGGGAGTATAATATTTTACACCGTATGAATCATTGCCTTTATATATGCCATTATATAATGCAGCGGGCTCTAAAGGTTTTCCTGTGTCCATCAAATAAAGCGCAGATGCATATTGCCCAAAGCCTTCATTATGTTTAAGATAGAGGTCGTCCTGAAAAAGTATGCCGTCTATGTCATATCGGGCAAGGTCTTTATATATCTTTTCAAGATGGGACACCACCTCGTCATTAAAAAGGTCTAAACCCTTGCACGGCACAATCCTGTTTTTTGCAAAGTCATAAGACTTGCATCTCAAATCTATTTTATCCTCAATGCCGTAATCAGCATACCTTGTGGTCATCCATGCGAATATCTTTAATCCCTGTTTATGAGAAAATTCAGTTATCTTTCCAAGTATATCTTCAACAACAGGCGCATGTTTTGTTTCGAAATAAACACCTGCCTCTATCCCTGTCCCCGAAGGCTTTAATCGGGGATTGGATTTTTCTGCAATACTTGCAGGATGTTTCTCTTCCGGCATAGTAGTCCATTCCTCGCCGATAATCTTTATATCATTCTCAGCATACTCAAGATACAGTTTTTTTATACCAGTATCGTTTGTATCTTCGCCAATATAACGCTGTATAAATGAAGCAACATAATGATTATCATCCTGTTTTAATATCTTTATATCCCTTATCAAAACCTTTCTTTGAGAATTGATTTTATTCAAGGATGCCTTGTATCTTTCCCATGCATCCCAGTCCATGCCTCTGGCTTTAAATGTTTTAGAATAGCAAGACATGTAATCATCAAGCCTTTTCCCTTCCCAACTCTCACGCCATTTGTTTAAAAATTCGCGCAGCCTCTGGCCATCTTCTTTCCCCTGATAGATTCTTTCAGGGGCAGGCACAACTTCCAATGGAACAAATTCTGTTCCCCGATTAAAACCTTCGGGGACAGGCTTTACTGATTTATTCACAGCATCCGCCGCAATTTTAGTTTGAATCTTTTCAGATGAATTTACAAACGGATGAAATCTGTCGCCTTTGTTGTGAAACACCCTTACTATGATTGTATTGATGCCGGAATCTTTTAATTTTGCAATCTCCTGCTCAACCTCTTCATAGGTCTTTCCTTTAAAAAGCAAGACCTGCGCTGCTTTGATGCGGTAACTCAAACCGTTAGGTTTGATGCTTTCAAGGCTAAGGCCTTGAGTTACATTTGAAATCGGCTGGGGAAAACCAACAGATTCTTTTAATTTTATCTGCAAGACATCTTTTTTTGAAACTGCATCCGACACAAGTTTATTATCAGGAAAGTTTGATGCAAACTGGGTAAACTCTTTTATTGCATCATTATAACGGCCTGCCTTGAAATATGATTCAGCAATCATATATTGCGATGCAGGGATATGAGGGCTGGATGGGAACTGTTCTATGACCCTGCCAAATTCCCTTGCAGCAGCAGAAAAGTGTCCTTGCTTTAATAAAAATGACGCATAGTTAAACTGGTCATTGTCTGTTACAAATGGGTGGTTGTCCTGTGCATGAACTACAGGGGCAAGGGGCAAGGGGCAGGGGGCAAGGAAAAAGAAAAGGATATAGACCAAAAAAATCTTTGTCTTTCCTGATCCCTGACCCCTGACCCCTTTACTTCTGACCCTTGCCCCTTGCCCCTGTCTTTTAAAACAACACATCCATCGCCTCCTTAACAGATGCAACACCGATAATCTCCAACTTGCCTGCCCCTTGCCCCTTGCCCCTTGTCCCTGTCTTTTTAGCATTATCCTTTGGGATTATACATCTTTCAAAACCAAGACTTAATGCCTCTTTGAGCCGCAAATCCGCCTGATTTATCGCCCTGACCTCGCCAGCAAGTCCGACCTCGCCGAATACAACAGTTTTTGGATTAACAGGCTTATCCAGATAATTTGATGCAATGGATGCAATGATGCCCAAATCAACAGCAGGCTCTTCAAGTTTTAAGCCGCCTGCGACCTTTAAAAATATATCCTGATTAGCCATATTCAGTCCAATCTTTTTTTCAAGAACAGCAACTAGGACTGAAACCCTTGCAGCCTCAATTCCCACAACAGTCCTCCTCGGCATGCCGAACACAGTCTGGCAAACAAGGGACTGAACCTCAACAAGAATCGGTCTTGTGCCTTCTAAACTTGACACAACAACTGAA
Source organism: Deltaproteobacteria bacterium (assembly GCA_016234925.1). Taxonomy (GTDB): domain Bacteria; phylum Desulfobacterota; class GWC2-55-46; order UBA9637; family GWC2-42-11; genus JACRNI01. The sequence continues at coordinate 2,887 of JACRNI010000138.1, forward strand.
CCCGGCGCATTTTCAGGCCTTTCCGCAAGAAAGAGCGCGGATGGATTTAAAACCTCTTCCAGCCCGATATCCTTCATCTCAAACACGCCGATTTCCATAACAGAGCCGTAGCGGTTTTTTACTGCGCGAAGTATTCTGAAAGGATGCCCTCTTTCGCCTTCAAAATAAAGGACTGTATCAACCATATGCTCAAGCACCCTTGGCCCTGCAATTGAGCCGTCCTTTGTAACATGACCAACCAGAAAAACAGGCACATCCATTGCCTTTGCAAGGAGTATCAGTTGATATGCTGTTTCCCTGATTTGGCTCACGCTGCCCGGCGCTGATTCAAGATTTTCAGTATAAATCGTCTGGATTGAATCAATAACAATCACCTTTGGCTTTATCTTTTTTATGGAATCTAAAATCCTTTCAAGGCTAATCTCTGCATAAATTAGAAGATTATCGCTGGAAATGTTAAGACGCTCTGCCCGCATCTTGATTTGTCTAGGCGACTCTTCGCCTGTCGTGTATAAAACTAAAGCCCCTGTTTTAGCCAATTTTCCCATTGCCTGAAGCAGGAGCGTTGACTTGCCAATGCCCGGGTCCCCGCCAATCAATATCGCAGAACCAAGAACAATGCCGCCGCCCAAAACCCTGTCAAGTTCAGACATGCTGCTTTGAAATCTGTCTTCTTCCTTTGATGAAACCCTTGTGATTGGCTGGGGGACTGCCTTTTCTTCTGCTGCAAGACTTCCTCTTCTCCCTTTTTCCTCAAAATACCTCTCCTCAACAAACGAGTTCCACTCATTGCAGTCAGGACACTTGCCAAGCCACTTCGGAGACTTATGACCGCATGACTGGCATGTATAGAATGTTTTAATCTTTGGTTTCTGCATAAAGTCTATCTAAAACCTCTTTGTATTTATTTTCAACCACCCTTCTCTTAACCTTTAGTGTTGGTGTGAGTTCCCCGCCTTCTGATGTAAGCGGAGGGATTAAGGCAAATCTTCTTATCTGCTCAAACCTTGATAAATCCTTTGAGAGATTTTTTATCCTTTTTTCATAGAATTTATGGGTAGCAGTATCGGATAAAATCTCTTCATCTGAATCTCCCCCCTCACCCGCCCTCTCCCCTTGGGGGAGAGGAGAAAGGTGAGGGGGCAGGTTTTTCAGTTTCGCCATATCAGGGGGCAGGTTTTTCAGTTTCTCCATATCAGGGACTATCAGAGCAGTAAGATACGGCTTTTTGTCGCCGAATACAACAACCTCTTTTATAAATTCATCTGCCCTTAAAATCCCTTCTATCTTCTGCGGTGATACGTTCTTGCCAAGGTCATTGATTATGATATCCTTTTTTCTGTCAGTGATTTTTATAAATCCGTCTTTGTCAATCTCGCCAATATCGCCTGTATAAAACCATCCGTCCCTTATGATAAGACTCGTTTCCTCTAGCATGTTCAGGTAACCTTTCATCACATTATGACCTTTTATCAGAATTTCGCCGTCATCTGCAATCTTAACCTGAACATCAGGGATTGGTTTGCCAACTGTCCCGATTTTTACCTCTTTTATTGTGTTTACGGATACAACCGGTGATGTTTCTGTCAAACCGTAACCTTCAAATATTGGTATGCCGATTATCCAGAAAAATTCTGCGGCATCCACTGGCAGAGCCGCGCCGCCTAATATGAAATAGCGGAGAGCAGGGCATATCTTATCCCTGATTTTCTTAAAAACAAATTTGTCAATCAACCCTTTTGCCTTTAGCCCCCTGCTTGAAGCTTGCAGGGGCAGGCTTTTGAGTTTTGACTTTTTATCGTATGCCCACCAAAACATTCTCTTTTTTATCCACGAGCCCTTTTCAACGGCTTCCATCACTTTGCTTTTTATCCTTGAAAAGAAGAACGGCACGCCAATCATGATTGTTGGATTAAAGACCTTCATATCAACAGCAACACTTGTAAGACCTTTTGAGTATGCAATCCTCGCGCCCTGATGCAAGACAGCAAGATGGACAAGATGTTCAAAACTATGGCTCAAAGGCAAGAATGAAAGATATGTGTCGTCCTGTCTAATATCAATCCTTTCCAATGAAGCCTTTATATTTGAGACAATGTTTTTGTGTGTGAGGCATACGCCTTTGGGTCTGCCTGTTGTTCCTGATGTGTAGATTATGACAGCAGTATCATCCTGTTTAATGCCAGCCTTCCTATTTTCAAGGATATTTGTATCTTTGAATTCTTCACCCAATTTAAGAATCTTTGAAAATTTGACTGCTTCTTTTTCATACCTTGTATCAGCGTCAATCAGGATTATGTTTTTAAGATTAGGAAGAAGACCCTTAATTGAAATTATCTTTTTGAGAAGGGTTTCATTGGAAACAATAACCGCCCTTGCCTTGCAGTCATTCAATATAAACTCTATCTCTTTTGGTGTAAGGGTTGTATATATGGGGACTGCTGATGCGCCTATGGATAATATTGCCAGTTCAGATATTATCCATTCATGCCTGTTTTCAGAGATGATTGCAATATTTTCCTTTGCGCCAATGCCTATGGATATGAGTCCGAGTGAAAGGTTTTTTATTGCAGAGTCAAATTCCTCAAAGGATGTTGATTTTACAGTATTTCCCTGATAACTCAATAAGGCTGTTTGAGCGCCAAACTCTTTTGCCCTATCCAAAATAAGGTGAGGAATAGTTTCATTGCCCTTCACTTTTTACCCCGTATTATTTCGGCACCTTTTCCCAGTCCTTTAAAAACCTTTCTATGCCAATGTCCGTAAGTGGATGTTTTGACAACTGCTCAATCACCTTGAACGGGATTGTCGCAATGTGTGCGCCTGTCATTGCAGCATCCAGAACATGCAAAGGATGCCTTATGCTCGCGACAATCACCTCTGCAGAAAATCCATAATTTTCATAGATGGTCAATATCTGGTCAACAAGTTCCATGCCGTTATGCGAGACATCGTCAAGACGGCCGACAAACGGGCTTACATATGAAGCGCCTGCCTTTGCTGCAAGAAGCGCCTGAATCGGCGAGAATATAAGGGTTACATTCGTTTTTATGCCTTCTTTTGAAACTGTCTTGACAGCCTTCAATCCTTCTAAAGTTAAAGGAATTTTTACAACAATATTTTTGTGAATCTTTGAAAGTTCCCTTGCCTCTTTTATCATGCCTTCTGCATCAAGGCTTATTGCCTCAGCGCTGATTGGTCCGTCAACTATGGCGCATATCTCCTTTATGAGCCCGATAAAATCCTTTCCTTCCTTTGATACAAGGGACGGATTAGTTGTAACGCCGTCAACAAGCCCCCATTCTTTAGCCTTTTTGATTTCTTCCAGATTTGCCGTGTCAATAAAAAATTTCATAGAGCCTCCATTTTTGATTAGATTTTCTTGACTTAAAATTCTTATGAGTATAAATTAAATGAAAATATTATTCAACTTTTTTTACATGCCGAAGTGGCGGAATTGGTAGACGCGCTAGATTCAGGTTCTAGTGGGCGAAAGCCTATCGGGGTTCGAGTCCCCGCTTCGGCACCACTATCAATCTGTACTCATCATTTACTGCTAACATGGATATACAAGCCCTAAAAACCTATATCAAAGATAATGATGAAAAAGGGATAAATGATTTCCTTTCCCCTTTGCACCCTTCTGATATTGCCAAATTTATAGGCGAGTTAGAGGATGATGAGCAAATCGTGGTATTTAAATCCCTGCCGCCTGATATTGCATCAGAGGTTCTTCTTGAGGTTGCCGAACACACAAGGGAGATGCTGGTCTCATCCATCTCTAATGCAGAATTGATAGAGGTTGTCGATGAGATGGCAACTGATGACGCCGCGGATGTCATTGCCGAACTGCCGGCAGACGAGGCGGAGACCGTGCTTGAGGGCATTGGCTGGGAGGGCGGGGCAGAGGTAATTAAATTATTAAAATATCCTGAAGACACTGCAGGCGGCATAATGCAGACAGAACTTGTATCTGTTTTAGAGGATGCCACAATTCAGGAAACAATCGAGCAGGTGCAGGAAAAAAGCGAAGAGGTATCTAACATACACAATGTATTTGTAACAGACAGCGACGGCAGACTTACAGGGGTTGTGCCTCTTGAGAAACTTATCCTTACAAAACCGCATCTTTCTGTCCGCGATATAATGGATCCGCAGCCGGTAAAGGTAACTGCTGATACTGATCAGGAAGATGTCGCAAAGGTATTTAAAAAATACGATATTGTCGCACTTGCTGTTGTGGATACGAAGGGCAAACTGCTCGGAAGGATTACAATAGATGACGTTATGGATGTTGTAGAGGAAGAGATATTTGAAGATTTTTACAAGATGGCAAGTCTTAACACAGACGAGAGGGTTCTTGATTCTGCATCAAGGTCTTTTAGATTAAGGGCGCCGTGGCTTCTTTTAAATCTTGCGACCGCATTTCTTGCGGCAAGCGTTGTAAAGGTGTTTGAAAACACAATCCAGACGGTTGTTACGCTTGCAGTCTTTATGCCTGTTGTCGCAGGCATGGGCGGCAATGCGGCAACGCAGACCATAACGGTTGTTGTGCGCGGGATTGCGCTAGGCGAACTTGAGTTCAGGCATGCAAAGAGGGTGCTTTTGAATCAGGTTATGGTCGGCTTTGCAAACGGCGTATTAACAGGCGCCGCTGCTGTTATTGTTGCCCATATCTTTGGTATCAGTTATGCAATCGGCATACTTTTATTTTTGGCAATGATTGCTAATCTTATGATTGCCGGTTTTAGCGGCACAGTCATTCCGATTATTTTAAAATGGTTTAAGGCAGACCCGGCATTATCTGCTGCTGTATTTGTTACAACATGCACGGATGTCGGCGGCTTTCTTTCATTTCTTGGACTTGCAACGATTTTTCTCAAATACGGATACCTTTGATGTCTATGTTCTACAACACATACGCGATTGTGCTTGATTCCATTGATTACGGCGAGTCAGACAGGATTGTGAAATTTTATACAATAGATTATGGAAAGATTTCCGGCATTGCAAAGGGAGCAAAAAGGAGCAAAAAAAGATTTGTAAATTCCCTTGAGCCGTTCTCTCATGTAAAACTCATATTTGCTCAAAAACCAAATGCAGGGCTTGCAAGGGTTGACCAGTGCGAACTAATCAACGGCTTTCACAGCATTAAAAAAAATATAGAGATAATTGCCGCAGCAAGTTATTTTGTAGAACTCTTAAGCGAGATGGTGCGCGAAGGGCAGAAAAATCAGAAGGTGTTTGACCTTGTTTTAAAATTCCTTAAACATCTGAATGACGGAAAAGAGCCTGACACATTGACAAGATTTTTTGAAATCAGATTATTATCAATGCTTGGGTATCTTCCGCACCTTGATAAATGCGTTGTGTGCAAAAAACTGCCTGATGAAGATTTGAAAATCTATTTTTCATCTGCAAAAGGCGGGGTTGTCTGTCAATCGTGTATAACTTCAGCGGAACCCAGAGTATCAATATCTCTCGGAACAGCAAAATCCCTAAGCCTTGCGGCAAATGCAAGCATGGAAGGGCTGAATAGACTTATTTTATCTTCACATGCAAAAAAGGAAGGCGCATTGGTTCTTGAGGATTTTATAAAGTACCAACTTGGCAAGGAATTGAAAAGCAAAAAATTTATGGAAAAGATAAAATGTGAGATGTGAGGCATGGGAAGTGAAATGGTATTCAGAACAATAATCACATGGCTCTTTGGTTTACTAATCACCTTTTTTATATTTCCCATTGTAATTCTCACATCAATATTTGACAGAAGCGGAAACTCCGCGCATTACATTGGAAGAATTTGGGCAAGGATAATCCTTTTTTTAAGTGGAGTTAGCGTTAATATCAAAGGCATTGAAAATATCCTTAACACGCCGCAGATATTCGTCTCAAATCATCAGGGCGCTTTTGACATACTTGCATTACAGGCATATCTGCCCGCACAGTTCCGCTGGCTTGCAAAAAAAAGCCTCTTTAAAATCCCGATTATAGGCTGGACAATGAGCATTGCAGGCTATGTGCCTATTGATAGAAAGCACGCCGGTTCAGCGTATCACGGATTGGAAAAGGCGGCAGAGAAACTAAAAAGCGGGACATCCATTCTTATATTTCCAGAAGGCACAAGGAGCAGGACAGATGAACTCCTGCCATTCAAAAGGGGCGGCTTTGTTCTAGCAGCGAATACTGCCTTCCCAATAACACCCATATCAATAACAGGCACACGGGACATAATGAAAAGGGACAGTATATTTATAAGACCTGCCAGAGTTAGCGTAAATATAGGCAAACCAATAATGCCACAGGATATGAATGATAAATCTTTATTGGAAATTGCAAAAAAATCCATTCAAGACGGCTTATGCAGCATAAGACAACCAGAGCAGACAGCGGGTGGATAACTTCGGGTGACGTTTACCGACTGGGCTGTTCTTATTGTTTTCTTAAATTATTTTAAGCCAATGAAATCCCGCTTCCCATGAATCAGCGCAAGGACTTACACGCTATCTGGCAGAACTTCGTAGATAAGACGGTAAGAATAGATAAAGATTTCTCTGATGTTTGGGTCGTCTATTTCCGGGACAATCCTTCCAATTTCAGGAAAGAGATTTAGTTTCTCAGACTTGTCAATAATATCTTGCGATACCTTCTGTGCGTAATATTTGGAATCCCTTGCGATATAGTCATGAATGTCCCTTAAATCAATCTTTGCAGGGTTAGTCCATATTACCACGACTGCATCTCTCTCCTGAGTTCTTCTATGGATATAGTCTCCCCGCGCACTGTGGCCTCTTTGCCCTTCCTGACCTTGTCAATTACATAAAGTTCATACATTATGTCGTCAATGTTCGCCGATTCGGGCAATTTGGAAATCACATTGATTGCATCATGCTTCAAAGTCTCCATTTATCGCACCTCCTTCTTTATTTTCCACTATATAACTATTTTATTATTTTTACAACGGTTTTCAGGGGGCAATGAACATATAACGTTTTGGGGCTTGGTAAAGTGGCGGTATTAGAAGCACTTTACTGTCCTACGCTACAAAAGTTTATTTAAAATTGCTTAGTTTTTTCGCACTGTCTGCCCGCTTGCAGTAAGCCCTCGTTGGGCGTAGTTGTTTTTTCTTGTGTTGGTGAAAAGTTTAAGTGTCTGTCG
>JACRNI010000154.1 GCA_016234925.1 Deltaproteobacteria bacterium
AGAGGTATGCCTGTTTTCTGCCCGAGACCAAATCCCTTTGCATAAAAGGCAAGCCTGTCTATCCCTACTTTTAAGCCAACCTGATAAAAAAATGTATCTGCTGACTCTACTATTGCCCTGTGGACATCTATGACACCATGCCCTTTTTCTTTCCAATCCCTGAAATCCCTGTTGCCAAACCGAAATGTCCCTCCCGAATATATCTTTGTTGTAGGTGTGATAACCTTTTCCTCAAGCGCAGCAGCAGCTGTTATTAGTTTAAATGTTGACGCAGGCGGATACTGCCCCTGTATCGGCTTGTTTTCAAGTGTGCGGAACGGACTTGTTGCAAGCTCTGTCCAGTCCTCTTTTGATACGCCCTTTGAAAAAACATTCGGGTCAAATGACGGCGAACTCACAAATGCAATTACCCTGCCGTTTGCAGGGTCAATGGCAACAACAGAGCCGACCTTGTCCTTCAAGGCAACCCTTGCCGCTATCTGCGTTTCAAGGTCAATGGTCAAATGAAGGCTGTTGCCGGAAACAGGGTTTATCTTTTTAACGAGTTCTATCTCCCTGCCAAATGCATCCACCGCAATCTGCTTGCCGCCGTTTACACCCCTTAAATAATCCTCCCAACCCTCTTCAACACCATATTTGCCGATATAATCCCCTTGCCTGTAATTCGCCTTTTTTAATACCTTGAGCTGCCCTTCATTTATCTCCCCAAGGTATCCGACAAGATGCGCAATTAAATCGCCAAAGAGATACCGCCTTCTTGGCTCTATTTCAAGAATAACACCGGGCAGGTCAATCCTCGCTATCTCAATCTTTGCAACCTCATCCCATGATATGTCCTCTTTTATCTTAACAGGCTGGAAGGGCGGCATCTTCCTTGCTGTTTTAAGTTTTGCATCAATATCTGCCTCATTTATATTTACAATGGCCGGCAGGGTTTGTTTTATTTTTTCTATATCCTTAACATCTTCAGGAATAATGGAAATGTCAAATGAAGGCCTGTTTTCAACCAGCATCTTGCCGTTTGCATCAAAGACAATGCCTCTAGGCGCAATTGTCCTTATGAGCCTTATTCTGTTATTCTCTGCAAGTTCTGTAAATTCTTTTCCCCTGAATATCTGGAGATACCATATCCTTGCGAGCAGGATAAAAAATACTAACATTACCAGCCCTGCTGCAATGTATAAACTCTTATTAAATTCTTTTTGGTTGTCTTGTCCGATATACATAAAAGTTAGAAACAGGTATAGGTAAAGGTAAAGGCAAAAAAAGATTTTCCTCTACCTCTACCTGTATTTATTCTGCCTGCCTTTAATATTACCACCTTACCTAATTTTTATAAAGGGATTTTTATACTTGACTGTATAATATAAATTTTGTAGGATATTGGCACTTTCATTTAACATATCAAAAAATCCATTATCCAATTCATTTAACAGAATCATAATCTATTCAAACGGAGACCATTATTGTGAAAAAGATTGTTTTTATAGAACCAAAGCCGCCTGATTTCCATATATTTACAAGGATGCCCTTGCCGAGACTCGGGACAGTCCTCCTTGGAACAACACTCAAAGACAAAGGCTATGATGTCAAAAGTTATGTTGAGGCCATTGAAGAGATAGATATTGAGGATGTCCTAAAGGCTGATGCAGTCGGCATATCAACCATCACTTCCACTTCTCCGCGCGCATATGAGATAGCAAGGCTTGTTAAAAAGGCTGGCATACCTGTTTTTATGGGCGGTCCGCATGTAACATTCCTGCCTGATGAGGCGCTTGAAAACTGCGACTATGTGATAAGGGGCGAGGCTGACGAGATAATTGTTGACTTTATAAAGGCGCTTGAAAACGGCAAGGGCTTTGAATCTATACCCGGGCTTACATTTAGAAAAAACAACGAGACAATCCACAACAAGACAATATCATATTGCAAGGAACTGGATAAACTGCCTATCCCTGACTACACAATAGTAAAAGGACTTGAGAAGGGCTTAAGCAAGATGAGCATCACACCTATAATGACATCAAGGGGATGCCCTTATGACTGCAGTTTCTGCTCTGTAACAGGGATGTTTGGGCAGCAATACAGGTTTAGAAGCAAGGAAAATGTTTTAGCAGAACTTAGAAGACATAAAGAACTAGGCGGAGACTGGGTCTTTTTCTATGATGACAATTTTACTGCAAATAGAAAACGCACAAAGGAACTGCTTCAAGCAATGATAGAAAATAAACTCACGCCTCCGTGGACAGCACAGGTAAGGGTGGAGGTTGCAAAAGACCCGGAACTCTTGGATTTAATGAAACAATCAAACTGCCACACAGTCTATATCGGTTTTGAATCCGTAAATCCGGAAACACTAAAGATTTACAATAAAAAGCAGAATGTTGAAGACATTGAGAACTGCATTAAAAAACTCCATGAGCATGGCATAAACATCCACGGCATGTTTGTATTCGGCTCTGACCATGATACTGTCAAAACCATCCGCGAGACAGTCCATTTTGCAAAAAAGAATGACATTGAGACAATACAATTCATGATATTGACGCCGCTTCCCGGCACAAGATTCTTTTTTGAGATGGAACAGCAAGACAGGCTTGTAAGCAAAGACTGGAGCCTGTATGATGCGCACCATGTCGTATTCACGCCTAAAAATATGAGTTATTATGAACTTCAGGCAGAAACCTTAAAGGCGACAAAGAAATTTTACACTGTTGGGCAGATAATAAAAAGGGCGCTCCGATTCGAGATGTTCACTGCAGGCATAAAGGCATACGGCTATAACCTCACAAAAAAATGGGGAAAGAAAAACGACTATTTTCTTGAATATACAAAGTCAATTAGTTTTGCAGGCAAGAGGATAGAACTTGCTGCAAAAAACACAGCAGAGGATATAAAGAAAAGGTTTAAAGAACTAGAAATGGCAGAGAAAAAACAGGCAGAGGCATAGGCGATACAAACTCAAATGTCAAAACTACAACTCAAGACTGTAAAACTTTATTAAATTGTTTTTTACCTTACTTTTGACTTTTGAGATTTGAATTTTGAGTTTATTTTACGGAGGCATATTTTGAAAAAAATTATAATCTCGTTTTTTGTTATGGCGCTTGTCCTAGGAGTGCAGTCTTATGCTTTAAGTTCCACAAAGACGGAATTGACAAACGATGTAACAACTATAAATGGTCCTATCCCGGGCGACAACATTGACACATCTGGTGAATCTCAGTTTCTGCAGAAACTTGAAGATGTAACCGCAGATGTGCCGCCAAGCGATGAATTTCTGGAAATAGAAGGACTCATAACCTACGATGTCCCTGTTGTAGTTAATGACAGGGTCAACTTCTTTATAAATTATTTTCAAACACGGGGCAGAAAATATTTTGAAAGATGGCTTGCAAGGTCTAATAAGTATCTGCCAATGATAAAGAAAACCCTGCGGGAAAATGACATGCCTGAGGACCTCGCATATCTTGCTTTAATAGAGAGCGGTTTCAACCCAAATGCATATTCAAGGGCAAAGGCAGTCGGCATGTGGCAGTTTATAAAGGGCACAGGGCTTAGATACGGTCTGAAGATAAACCCGTGGATTGATGAACGGAGAGACCCTGAAAAGGCGACAATGGCCGCTGCCAATTATCTAAAAGACCTTTATGCAATGTTCAATTCATGGGATCTGGCTGCCGCAAGTTACAATGCAGGCGAGGGAAAGATAACAAGGGCAATAGACAAGCACAACACAGTTGATTTCTGGGTCATGGCAAAGAAAAAATATTTAAAACAGGAAACAAAGGATTATGTGCCAAAGTTTATTGCAGCGCTCCTTATTGCAAAAGAACCTGAAAAATACGGCTTTTATAATATAGAGCCTGAAAGCCCTATTGAATATGAATCGGCAGCCGCCCCCGGCGCAACAGACCTGAGGGCGATTGCAAAGGCAAGCAATTCCACTCTTGAAGAGATAAAAGAACTAAATCCCGAACTCCTCCGTTCATTTACTCCGCCAAACATAAAAGAGTATGAAATAAAAATCCCTCTTGGAAGCAAAGATAAATTTTACGAAAACCTTGCCCAGATGCCGCAGCAGGAAAAAAGAAATTTTTTAACGCACAAGGTAAAAAAGGGGGAAACAATTTTAAAGATAGCAAAGATGTATTCTACAGGTGTTGAACCAATAACATATCTTAACAGCAGAAACCAGATAAAACCGGGCGCAGAGATAATAATACCTGTCATGGCAAATGCCAATCATAATAAAGAAGAATCAGGGCCAAAGATGGCAAAAAAGGAACTTAAAAGATTGGCAAAAAATGAGGCTAGAGAAATCAGCAGGGAGATTAACTACATTGTCAAAAAAGGCGATACGACCGCGGGCATAGCAGAGAAATTCGGGACAACAGTAGAGGCGATAAAGAAATGGAATGATATGGATAATGCCGCAAAAATATTCCCGGGTGATAAGATAAGGATATATCCAAGAATAGCCCGCCTTGATTTACAAAAAGATACAACCGCAAGGTAAAAAATGGCATTTGATTACACTGATTATAAAGGCAGATTACACAGATAAAACAGTTTCTTAATCTGCGTAATCTGTATTTAAAAATCTGCGCAATCTATTTTATATGATCTCAGTTGAACAAGCGCTAAATATAATACTGTCCGAAATAAATGTGCTGGGAGAGGAACGTTTTGCAATACCACTTTCTCTCGGCAGGGTTCTGGCAGAAGATGTTAGAGCAAACCGCAGCAACCCGCCGTGGGATAACTCTGCAATGGACGGCTATGCTGTCATTGCAAAAGATACTAAAGGCGCATCAAAAGATAATCCTGCTGTATTAAATGTTATAGAAGACCTGCCTGCTGGTTATGCTGCAAAAAACCCTTTAAAAAACGGCGGGGCAATAAGGATAATGACTGGCGCTCCGATGCCAGATGGCGCGGATGCTGTTGTAATGGTGGAATATACTGAAAAAACAGGGGGCAAGGGGTCAAGGGCGGGTACCCATCGGGGAACCCATCCGAAGGATGGGTCGGATGGGTGGGGGGTCAGGATATTTAAAGAAGCAAAAATTGGAGACAATATCAGAAAGCAGGGGGAGGATTTCCAGACAGGCGACTGCCTGATAAAAAAAGGCGCTGTTATAAGACCAATAGAAATCGGCATCATGGCTGCAATTGGAAAATCATTTGTAAGCGTTTATCAAAGACCAAGGGTTGCAGTGCTTTCAACAGGCGATGAACTCGTTGATATTGATGAGCCTCTGCTTAAAGGAAAGATAGTCAACACCAATGGCTACATACTTTCTGCGTTAGTAAAGGAGTGCGGCGCTGAAGCCATACAAATCGGCATTGCAAGGGATACAAAAAAAGATTTAAAAGAAAAACTTGGGGTTGCGGCAAAGGCTGACTGCATAATCTCATCAGGCGGCGTTTCGGTCGGGGATTTTGATTTGGTAAAAGATGTTTTGAAGGAGATGGGCACAGAGATGCGCTTCTGGAAGGTTGCAATGAAACCGGGCAAGCCCCTTGCATTCGGCATTATAAACAGCAAGCCGAGTTTCGGCCTTCCAGGAAATCCAATATCATCACTGGTTGCATTTAAACAATTTGTAAGACCAGCAATTTTAAAAATGATGGGAAGAAGGGAAATATTGGGAAAAACAATCCCTGCTATATTAACAAAAGACATTAAAAAGAAGCCTGACAGGACGCACTTTGTAAGGGGATTGTTAAAACAAGGGGCAAAAGGCAAGGCGGGTACCCATCGGGGGTGGGTGGGGGAATATTATGCAGAACCTTTTGAAGGGCAAGGCTCTGCTGTTTTAAGTTCTTTTGCATCTTCAAACTGTCTCATCATCCTGCCGCAAGAACAAACACAATTCAAAAAAGGCGATACAATAAAGGCGCAACTCATTGACGATAGTTTTTTGTATCAGAAGTTTTAAACCTTTTAGTTTTTTCAACACTTTTCATTGCAAGCCAAAATCCCCTGTTATAGCGATTACTTCCGTTCCTAAAATAATCTTAAGGCCATTTTGCAGCCAATTCTCATTGTAATAACTTTACACGGATATATTTCAATTTATTGACTTTTTTAAGATACTCTGCTAATTTTTCTACAAACAATATGGCTTTTATAAATGAAAATAATAAGAGATACCTATACCTCCTTTTAACATTCGCAATTATAATGGTATTTTTGACTGTATTCAGCGACAGAGGTTTGATAAGGATATATCAACTCTCAAAAGAACGGGATAACATAAGAACAAATAATAGATTATTAAAAACAGCAAATGAAAACTTAAGGGAAGAGATGCAGAGGCTCAAAACAGACAACAGGTATATAGAGGAGATTGCCAGAAAAGAACTCGGTATGGTTAAACCAACCGATGTTATTTACCAGTTTGAAAAATAATTCCATTTGCTTTCTCGCCAAAATTACTAATCAAATGTCGTTCAATCAACAATAAAGGATGGTCTATGAAAATAGCAGGGATACAAATAATTGCAGGCGAGGATAAAAATAAAAATCTTGAAAGGGCAAAGAATCTTATCTCTCTGGCTGCTGATAAGGATGCAAAGATAATATGCCTGCCTGAACTCTTTAATATCCTGTGGTTTCCGAAAGATATAAACCCTGAAAATTTTAAACTCGCAGAGGATGAATCTGGCTGCACCGTAAATTTCATAAAAAATATTGCCAAAGAGAAAAAGGTTGTCCTGATATGCCCGATATTTGAAAGAGACGGAGAAGATTATTTTAACACGGCATTTGTTATAAATGAACACGGTGAGATTACAGGAAAATATAGAAAGATTCATATCCCGCAGCTGCCCCTCTGGGAGGAAAAGGCTTATTTCAAGCCCGGCAATCTCGGTTTCCCGATATTTGTTACAAAATATGCAAAGATAGGCATCCAGATATGCTGGGATAATTTCTTCCCAGAAGGCTCAAGGATACTTGCTTTAAAAGGCGCTGAAATTATATTTGCGCCGACCGCATCTGCGTTTACCCATTCACATGCAAAATGGGAAAGAGCGATTTTGTCAAATGCACATGCAAACGGTGTTTTTGTTTTTAGGGCAAACAGGATTGGCAAAGAAGACAGGCAGGAATTTTATGGAAAGAGTTTTTGTGCAGGGCCCGATGGAGAATTTGTTGTCAAACCGTCAGGACAATCAGAAGGGATTGTTGTTGCAGATATTAACTTAAAGGCAATTGCTCTGGCAAGGCGGGATTGGTCATTTTTTAAGGACAGAAGGCCTGAGCAATATGGAGAGTTGATAAAATAATGATGGCATTGATAAATATTTATCTTTTAACCTTGAGCCATATATGAAAGACATTATCATTGCTATTATAAAAGATGCAATCAGCGCCTGCAAAGACAAGGGTCTTTTAACAGTTGCAGAGTTTCCTTCGATAATCCTTGAAAAGCCAAAAAGAGAGGGATTCGGAGATTTTGCAACAAATGCTGCAATGCTTATTGCATCTAAAGAAGGCAAACAGCCGCGCAAGGTTGCAGAGTTGATTGTAAAAGAGATTAGCGATAAAACAGGCATAATAAAAAAGTTGGATATTGCAGGGCCCGGTTTTATAAATATACTCATTGATAAAAACTGCTGGGAAAGGGTTTTAAAAGACATAGAAACAGCCGGCAATAAATACGGGCATACAGATATTGGAAAAGACAGGAAGGTTCTTATTGAATTTGTCAGCGCAAATCCAACAGGACCTCTGCACATAGGACACGCAAGAGGCGCTGCTGTCGGCGATACTCTCGCAAATATCCTGAAGGCTAGTGGATATGATGTTACAAAAGAATATTATATAAATGACAGAGGTGTGCAGGTGTATACGCTCGGAAACTCTGTGCGTTTTCGTTACCTTGAACTGCATGGTAAAGAGGTTGAGCCTCCACAAGATTATTATAAAGGCGAATATGTAAAGGATATAGCCCGTGATTTTGCCGCAAAGTATGGTAGTAATGTAGATGTTGAATCAACCGAAGTGATAATAAGTTTTGTTGATTTTGCCAAAGATGCGCTTTTAGCGCAAATACAAAAAGACCTTGAAGATTTTGGCGTGAAATTTGACAAAGACGAATGGTTCAGTGAAAAAGAAAAACTTTATGATGCCTCCTCTATGCCTGTCCTTCAGGCACTTGACAAACTTGAAGAAAAAGGTGTTACTTTTCTGGAAGATGACGCAATGTGGTTCAGGACAATGGATTTTGGTGATGACAAGAACAGGGTGTTAATTAAGAAAGATAGAGAATTTACCTATTTTGCATCAGATGTGGCTTACCATCTAAACAAGATTGAAAGAGGTTTTGACACAATAATAAATGTCTGGGGCGCTGACCATCATGGCTATGAAGCAAGGATACGAGCCATATTCAAGGCATTGGGTTATGATGATAAAATGCTCAAGATTGTTTTTATCCAACTCGTTACACTGCTCAGAAACGGCGCGCCTGTGCCGATGGGAAAGAGAGAGGGCGAATTTGTAACATTAAGACAGGTTATAGATGAGGTTGGCAAAGATGCGTGCAGGTTTTTCTTTTTAATGCGAAAATCCGATGCGCACCTTGATTTTGACCTTGAACTTGCAAAAAAACAGGCGCCGGAAAACCCTGTGTTCTATGTCCAGTATGCACATGCAAGGATTTCAAGCATTATAAAGCACGCAAAAGAAAATGGCATTTCAATTCCCGCTTATGAAGAGATTGATTTAAGCCTTTTAAATCAGGATGAGGAATTGGCAATTATAAAAACTCTGGCATCGTTTCCTGATATTATTAAAGGGTGCGCAACTTCATTAGAGCCGCACAGACTCACATTCTACCTTCAAGAACTCGCTGGTATTTTCCATCCATACTACAACAAAAATAGGGTTGTTACAGATAACATAGAATTAAGCAAGGCAAGGTTATTTTTGTGCAATGCTGTTAAGATTGTTATAAAAAACGGGCTGGCACTTCTCAATGTCTCTGCGCCAGAGGAAATGTGATAAAAAGCACTTTAATTTTGCATTTTGCATTTTGAACTTAACTCAAATGCACCCCATCCTCTCCAATAAGATTTCTCATATCTTTCACCATCTCTTTTGAAGGCGAGACTTTTAAATCATCAGGGAGCGCAATAACTTTGTCTGCACCATCAGGATATTTAAAATGGCAGAATACAAGACAGTTGCCGGAATATTTTTTAAGCGCTGCCTTTATATCTTCCATCTGATTGTTATCAATGCCGAGCGTTTTAATCACGAGGTGAACCGCCTTTGTAAGCCGTGCCCTTGCCTCGTCAATGGGATAGACCTCCTCTGCGACAAGTTTTACCTTTTCCTCTGCCTTGTCAACCCTGCCCTTGACAAGGATTGGAATATCGCTTGCAAAATACTCTGACGCCTTTTTATAGAGGTCGGCAAAAACAGTGATTTCTATAAACCCTTTTAAATCCTCAAGCGTTACAAACGCCATCCTGTCGCCTTTTTTAGTCATCTTCTCATTTACAGATATTGCAACGCCGCCGAGCCTTACAGTCTCCTCATCCTGTTTTTCTAAAACGGTCTCTGTATCAGCGTTTGTATATAGTTTGATTTCTTCATCATATCTTGCCAGAGGATGTCCTGTTATATAAAAACCAAGGGTCTCTTTTTCATGCGCCAGAAGTTCATTTTCATGCCATTCATCTGCATCAGGAAGTTCCATAACATTGTTTGTTTTTTGGGCGCCTCCCAAGACGTCAAACATATTCACCTGTCCGCTTATATTATCCCTTTGCATGGTCTGGGATATATTCATTACTTTTTCAAGAGACTGCATAAGAACAGCCCTCTTTGCCTTGCTGAAATCAAATGAGCCGCACTTTATAAGGCTTTCAATCACCTTTTTATTGACCTTTCTGGTATCAATGCGGCTGCAAAAATCAAAGATGGATGCAAAATCACCCCCGTCCTCTCTTGCCTTAAGTATCGCATCTATTGCCGCAGCGCCTACATTTTTTATTGCAGCAAGACCGAATCTTATACCCTCGCCTACGACTGTAAAATCCATTGCGCTCTCATTTACATCCGGGGGCAGCATCTCTATGCCCATTGTCTTGCATTCAGCAATATATTTTATAATCTTGTCTGTATTGCCCATGTCAGATGTTAAAAGCGCCGCCATAAATTCAACAGGGAAATGAGCCTTTAAATACGCTGTCTGATACGCAATAAGCGCATAAACAGCGCTGTGGGATTTGTTAAAGCCGTAGCCTGCAAAGTTCGCCATTAAATCAAATATCTTTTCAGCCTTTTGCTGCGGGATCTTATTCTTTTTTGCGCCTTCAATAAATTTTTCCCTCTGAAGAACCATCTCTTCAGGCAGTTTCTTGCCCATTGCCTTTCGGAGTACATCAGCATCGCCCGGGCTGAAATTGGCAAGGGTCTTTGCAATCTGCATTACCTGCTCCTGATAAACCATTACGCCGTATGTGTTTTCAAGGGCATCCTTTAACTGCGGGAGTTCATAGCGGATTGGTATCTTGCCGTGCTTTCTCTTTATAAAATCATCAACCATGCCGCTCTGCAAAGGGCCGGGCCTGAAAAGCGCAACTGCCGCCATAATTTCTTCAAATGTCTCTGGTTTAAGTTTAATGAGTATGTCCTTCATTCCAGAGCCTTCCATCTGAAATATGCCGTTTGTTTTGCCAGAGGCTATAAGTTTATAGACCAAGGCATCGTTTTCCGGGATAGTGTCAATATCAACATCCGTATTTTTATTTTTCTTTATAAGTTTTATTGCCCTGTCAATGACTGTCAGGGTTTTTAAGCCAAGGATGTCGAACTTTATTAAACCCATCTTGACAACACCGTCCATATTATACTGGGTTGTTATAACCTCTTCCTTCTGGCTTTTGTATAAAGGCAGGTATTCAACAATGGGTTTGTTCGCTATAACAACGCCTGCCGCATGGGTTGACGCATGGCGTTGAAGACCTTCAAGGGTCTTTGCAATCTCAAAGAGTTCTTTAATCTTTGCATCCTTTGATATAAGTTCTTTTAGTTTCGGCTCTTGTTTTATTGCCTCGTCAAGTGTAATATCCAAAACATTCGGGACAAGTTTTGCTATTCTGTCAGCCTCATTGTAAGGTATATCCATTGCCCTGCCGACATCCCTTATAACTGCCTTTGCCTTCATCTGTCCGAATGTGATTATCTGCGTAACATTGTCTTTCCCATATTTGTCTGTCACATATTTTATAACATCATCCCTGCCCTCGTAGCAGAGGTCAACATCTATATCAGGGAGGGATATTCTGTCAGGGTTTAAAAACCGCTCAAACAATAGATTGTCTTTTATAGGATCAAGGTTTGTAATCTTAAGCGAGTATGCTGCAAGGCTGCCTGCAGATGAACCCCTGCCTGGTCCGACAGGTATGTGTTTCTGTCTTGCATGATTTATAAAATCAGCGACTATTAGAAAATAGCCTGAAAAGCCCATTCCCTTTATTGTTTTTAATTCCTTTTCAAGCCTTTCATAATACTGCCATTTTTTAGATTCCACATCTGTACCGCTTTTAGCCATTGCCTGAAGCCGCTCTTCAAGCCCTTTCCGCGCCTCTTTTTCCATAAAACTGTCAAGGGTCTCGCCATCTGGAACAGGAAAATTAGGAAGATGATATTCGCCAAGTTTTAGTTCCAGATTGCACCTTTCAGCAATCTCTATTGTGTTTTTTATTGCATCAGGGATGTCTTTGAATGATGCCTCCATCTCCTCAGGCGATTTAAAATAAAGGTCGTCTGTTGCAAACCTCATCCTGTCAGGAGAATTCATTGTCTTTCCTGTCTGGATGCAGAGCAAGACCTCATGCGCCTTTGCATCTTCTTTTTTAAGGTAATGGCAGTCATTTGTCGCAACAACAGGGATGTTTAATTTCCTGCTGATTTCAAGGAGTCCGTTATTCACTTTGTCCTGCTCAGAGATTTTGTTATGCTGGAGTTCAAGATAAAATCTATTATTTGTAAATATCTCCTTGAATTCAGCCGCAGCCTTTAAAGCCTTTTCCATATTACCGCTGCTTATTAGATGCGGTATCTCGCCATGAAGGCAGGAAGACATTGCAATCAAACCTTCGCTGTGTATTTTAAGCAGTTCCTTGTCTATGCGGGGTCTGTAATAAAATCCTTCAAGGTGCGCTGATGTAAGCATTTTGCACAGGTTTTTGTAGCCAATCGCATTTTTTATAAGGAGGACTAGATGAAAAGAGGAATCTTTTATGCTGCCTTTGCCAGAAGGCGCTGCCTTGTCAAGTCTTGAATTGGGCGCAACATAGACCTCGCAGCCTATTATGGGTTTTATTCCTGCCTTCTGCGCCTTTGTGTAAAACTCCACTGCACCGAACATATTGCCGTGGTCTGTCATTGCAAGCGCAGGCATTTTGTATTCCCTTGCCTTTTGAAAAAGGTCGTCAAGCCTTATCGCGCCGTCAAGAAGGCTGTATTGTGTATGTAAATGAAGATGGACAAAATTTGAGTGGTGCATAGGGAATAAAGGGTATCATAAGTTGAGTTGATACGAAAGTAATAAATGCCGACCCATGCTTTGCATGGGTACCCCACTGTGTTGGACTCCTCGAAAAATCCTCAACATACTATAAAAGTATGCCTGCGGTTTTCCTCGTCGTCCGCCTTGTCTAAAACCATTTCTTGCTTTCGCATGGTATCAATTCTTTAATGCGTTTGAGTTGGTTTGGAAGAGGCTAGATTGGCACTGGATGAAAATGCGGATTGTATTCTAATGCTATGCAATGAGGGGATAACGGTTCGCGTGTAGATTTCAGTTGCCGATTTCAAGGCACTTTCCTGTCAAGTTACACATAAGTTTATGAAATGCAGAAAGGCTGAAACTCGCACTGTCACGGCAATTGAATCTACACGCTATTATGGGCTGTGCTATGTTCTTCACAAAGCTCAAAGATTTCCAATTGTTCTACTCGTCTTTTTGCTAATTTTCCATGATTGTGCTTGTCGATATGGTCATTATCAAAGTTGCATATAAGGGCTTCTACAACAGTTCTTCGGTTTTCAATGTTACCCCCATTATGATAGAAATGGTCTTTTGTAACAATATTAAATTTATTCCAATATTTATTTATCATTTCATTCTCTCTCCAGTCATTGTGATGCCAAGTTGAAAGAATAAATTTTGCTTTTGTTTTATTTAATAATTCAAATAAAAGCCCTTCATCTTGTTCTGACCAGCCATTGTAATAATCAACATAACGACCATAATAAGGTGGGTCGCAATAGATAATGTCGTTTTCTGTTGCAAGTGGTATAATGTCAACAAAAGACTTATTATAAAAAGTCCAGTCAGGTTCAGGTTGAATGATTTGCGAAACTGTAGCAAGTTGATTTGTTATTTTGGTTATGTATGCTTGAGCGAACCTGTCAGGCTTTTTGCAAAATGGGATGTTCCAATTTCCTTTACTTCCAAATCTCATCATTCCGTTGAAACCAGCACGAGAAAGAAATATAAAGTCATAAGGTGAATACTCTCCGCTGTTGAAACGTGTCCTAACTTTTAAATAGTGTTCGTATCCGTTGTTGTCTGCTTTGCTTAGAATTTCTCCTTCTTGCTCAAGGTAGTTTTTCATCAAAGGTGCAGTAATTATCTTTTGTTGAACACCTTTGTAAAAATTTATGATGTGAGGATTTGTGTCGTTTAAAATTGCCTTTTTGTAACCTGAATTAAACGCAACAACACCAGTTCCCAAAAATGGCTCTATCCAATTGCCTTTTACTTTAGGTGCAAGTTCCATAATCCAAGGAACTAACTTGGTTTTTATACCTTGACTTTTTATAGGTGGGATAATTACTCTCATTTATTCCGTAAAATTTTTGTAGTGATTTTATTCCAAAGTTCTGGCTTCTCTTTGAAGTCAAGATAATCTTTAAGGTTCGTAATCTTTTTATCTTTGTGGGTGATGTGTCCATAGTTCTGCCAATACTCGTCAAACCAAGATTCACCTAACTTGCTAAATGCTCCGTTCTCATTTTTTAAATCTTCTAAGTCAATTACGCAACCAATGTTTGCTGTATTATGAGAACCCTGAAAATCACTTGCGATTTTCCATTTTTCTGCTACAAAAAAGTCAAAGTCTCTAATTACGGATGCAATTGATTTGAGATTTTTCACTTCTGTTACTTGTCTTGCACCAACTTTTTTAACGGACTTTTCATTATTATCTTTTAATTCGTCAACACGATAAATCTTGCCGTCTTTTTCGTCATTAAAATCAACTCGCGTATAAATTACTCCCAAAACAAAATGACCTGAATATTGATTGTAAGGAAACTGAATGTTTTTTGATTTGTCTCTCTGAATGAAATACGCACCATGACTGCCTAATGTAAAACCAACACTACTATCGTTGCGTCTGAAAGTTGTCTTGATATCAACGGCGAATTTGATTTGGTCGTTGTCTTTGTGAACAAAACTCAAATCAGGATAGTAATTCTGTTTCTCGGCTAATACGATGTGATAACCGATACTGTCAGCAAATTGAAGGATTTGTGGAAACAAGTGAATTTCCAAAATCTTAGAAACAATTTTGGTATCGGAAGAAATGGTGTAGATGTTCTTGTAGATGTCTATGAAACCCTTAATAGTCCAATCTCCTTTGTCGGTTGAAATATGCTTTTTCAACTTTTCCGCAAACGACTTCAACTCCGTCTTGAATTTGATTTTACAATTTTCTTTATCTTTTTCCATATTGTCAAAGGTACAAATTTTTTGCAAAGTTTCTATGGTTGTTTTTTTTAGCATTGCATATAACTACTTCACATCCGCAATTATTGGATATACTACCAAAATGTATGGATAGATGCAATGCGGACATCCTAACTCTGTATGAAGCCATAGATTTTTCAAACATGATACCCTTATTCCCTGCCTATTTTATTTTCCGTTCCTTTCAAAAGCCTTTTTACATTTTCAGTATGCCTTATAAGAACAAGTAAAAATATTGCTGTTGCCAATGGGATATATGCCTTTGTATATGGGAAAAACCAGAAAAGGATTATTATTAAAAAAGGTGAAACTATTGAGCCAAGCGAGACATATCTTGTTATGCCGACTATTAAAACAAACACAGCAAGCGCAGCAAGCGCTTGAAGCGGGGCAATGCCCAAATAAACACCCAAGCATGTTGCAACGCCTTTGCCTCCCTTGAAACCAAGAAATATCGGAAAGATATGCCCAAAAAACGCTGCAAATGCTGTCAAACTTATAATTATTACGGAACTGCCAAAAAAATATCTTGCAATAATTACAGGCAATGCGCCTTTAAGTATGTCAATGATAAGCGTGGCAATGCCCGCGCCCTTGCCTGCTGCCCTCCCTACATTTGTAGCGCCTATGTTGCCGCTTCCGATTGTCCTTGGGTCAGGCGCGCCTGATATTTTGGCGACCAAAATGCCTGTTGGTATAGAGCCTATGAGATAGGCAATGATGATTAAAATGAGCCATTCAAGTGTCATAATATTCTAACAAATTGGCTT
This sequence comes from Deltaproteobacteria bacterium, assembly GCA_016234925.1. Classification (GTDB taxonomy): domain Bacteria; phylum Desulfobacterota; class GWC2-55-46; order UBA9637; family GWC2-42-11; genus JACRNI01. The sequence continues at coordinate 15,554 of JACRNI010000154.1, forward strand.
GTAGAAATTAACCTTTACCGATAAGTTTCAATAGTTCGGCTGTGTTCCAAACCTTGATTCCTTTGAGATTTTCAAAATGTTTGTCATTTGACCATATACCGTCATTTTCTATAGATAATGCAAGGGCAGCAAATGGAACATCAAACGGGTCTATGCTGCCGATGATTCTATGAGCCTTTGTTATGTTATCCTTTATTTCAGCAGCAGGAATAATGGTTATATTTTCCAGAAGCACAGATAGGACAATATCAATTTCTTCTTTTTCTAATCCGCTCCTTTTGGAAATAGTGTCTTTATGGGCTTCTACTTCTTCAAGTGCGTATTCAGGCAGCAAGAATTCCATAGAAGGGAAAAGCAATATCTCTCTTGTAACGGAATTTTTAAGGAGGGCAGAAATAATGACATTGGTATCTATAACAAGTTTCATCAGGACTTTTGATATTTCTTTAACAAATCTGCCTTTATTGCATGGTCTATAGCCTCAACATCCTTGTCTGTAAGAGCGCTTTTAGAGGTTATAGAATCCAGCAGCCTGATCTTTTTAGCATAGTTCCAGAGTGTATTGCTTATGACCTTATCCCAATTCACCTCAGGGTGCTGAGCCATAATCTTGCTTACTTCATCAGGTATTTGAACGGAGACCTTTGACATGCAAACCTCTTGTTAATACACATTGGTTTCGTTGGCTATATTGGAGTTTAGCAAATGAGAGATATGGAGTCAATAATATTAAAAAAGTTGGAGTCTCGTCATTCCACATCTGCATTTCAAGGCTAAAGCCTTGAGTTACTGTAACTCAAATCTTCCGGTTTGAATTTGCCGGGTTCGCTCCGCTTAACTCAACCTATTGGCTGGTAGCCGCAGGCTTTATGCCTGCGAATATACACGCACCCATAAAGGGAGCGGCTACCCTTGCCATGCGGTAATTTGGCATTGCTTTATTTTATGGTTTTTTGGCGGGCAAAGCCACCATGTAACCGTTAAATTTTATGATTGCGTAGGGCGCGCGGGGCTGTGCCCGCCGAATAATTGGTGGGCGCAGCCCACCCTACTTGCTTTTTAAGCGCTTCAAGATACCAGTTCATGTTTCGCTCCTTTCTCGTTACCTCTTAAGAGAATAAAGGGGGACAACATCTGCCATTTATTGCCTCCTGCTTATCTTCACAGCATCCCATTATCTGCAAAACTTGTATAACTGCTGTTTCCGATTATGATATGGTCAATAACCCTTACGCCCACAAGTTCACCGACCTGTTTCAGCCTTTTTGTGATTTCAATGTCCTCTTTGCTTGGTGCAGGGTCTCCGCTTGGATGATTATGGACGAATATTACGGCTGCTGCCGAGTCCCTTATAACTGGGTTGAAGACCTCTCTTGGATGGACAATGCTTGCTGTAAGACTTCCCTCAGAAATCTTTACCTCTTTTATCTTTTTATTCTTGCCGTCTAATAGAAGCGCAATGAAAGTTTCCTTTTTCTTGTCTCTTAATCCTGAAAAATGCTCATAAACAGAATTGCTGTTTATAAATTTTTCGCCTTCTTTAAATTCCTTTGTTTTAGTTCTCCTTGCAATCTCAAGCGCCGCTTTTATCTGGCAAGCCTTTGCCCTGCCAATGCCTTTTATGCGGCATAGTTCAGAGATACTTGCATTTGCCAGATTTTGAAAGTCGCCGTAATCTAAAATCAATTGCCTTGCATGGTCAAGGGCGCTCTTGCCGTTTGCGCCTGTCCTGAGTATTATTGCGAGGAGTTCTGCGTCTGTCAGCGCATCAGAGCCGTGCTTTATAAGCCTTTCACGAGGCCTGTCTCCTTCTGGCCAATCCTTTATGCTTTGATGATACTCTATTTTCTGCACAATTCATTACTCCACTACTCTTTGCGGGAGATTGAACCCGCAGGGATTGGTGGGCGCAGCCCACCCTACCTGCTTACTTACTTCCTATCCATAAACATTTTAATCAAATCCATTGGCAGCGGGAATATGATGGTGGAGTTTTTTTCCGTTGCAATCTCTGTGAGTGTCTGAAGATAACGGAGTTGCAGCGCTGCAGGGTTCTGGCTCACAAGATTTGCCGCATCAAGGATTTTCTGCGCCGCATTAAATTCGCCCTCTGCATGAAGAAGTTTCGCCCTCTTTTCTCTTTCAGCCTCTGCCTGCTTTGCCATTGCCCTTTTCATTTCATCAGGCAAATCAATTGCCTTTAATTCAACAAGACTTACCTTGATACCCCACGGGTCTGTCTGTTTGTCCAAAATCTCCTGTAATTGCTTGTTCAATTTTTCCCTTGCTGCAAGAAGTTCATCAAGTTCAGCCTGACCGCATACGCTTCTAAGAGTTGTCTGCGCCAACTGGCTTGTTGCGTATAGATAATTTTCAACCGCGATTACCGCCTTCTCAGGCATCATAACCCTGAAATACACAACTGCATTGACCTTTACAGTAACATTGTCCCTTGTTATAACATCCTGCGGCGGCACATCCATTGTTATAGTCCTCAAACTTATTGTAACCATTTTCTGGATGCCGGGAAATAAAAGGATAAGTCCCGGTCCCTTTACCTTTTGATACCTTCCAAGAAAAAACACAACGCCCCTTTCATACTCATTCAAAATCTTTACGGCATTGAATAGGATAAAGATTCCTAATACTATTAAAACCACTGTCCCTGTTCCGATTCCTAAAATCATATTAGTCCCCTCCTTTTTTAAATATCTATTTGCCATAGGATACTTAAAAACTGCTTGTGCAGTCAAGCCATTTGATTTTAAGGTTTGTGGTTTACAACAATACCTTACCCAAAAATAGACTTTGATTTTTGGGGAAACCTGCAAGTTGTCCCCGACTGAATCTATCGGGGACAGCGGACAATTTTTGTGACGAGCCGTATGTTCACCAATATGGTGAGGAGTAAAAATTGTCCGATAACGAAGTCGGGGCACCCAAGCAAAGCTTGGGTCGGGCAAATCGCAGGTTTGTCCAATAGCGAGGTCTTTAATCGCTATTTTACTGACCTTAACATTTTCTTGACAAGAATAGTGTTTTTGGGTAAAAATAAGACCAGCAAGGTCTTGTTAATCCAATTTATCGGCAGGTATATGCAGAGTTTTGAGAAAATCCTAAACAATCTGGGATCCGGGGTCCTTTTTATTGATAATAAACACTGTGTCCAGTGGGTGAATAAAAAGGCAGAGGAGTGGTTCGGATGTTTTGAAATGGGTAAGAGGCGGAGCTGCTACAGGACAATGGCGTACAGCGACAGTTTCTGCACTGTCTGTCCTACAGGTAAGACAATAGATTATGGCATCCCAACCCATTATGAATTTAAACTTCCGGGCAATACATCCGCAAAGGCATTAAAAGAGATCAAACCATCCATGTTTGAAGTTATTGGAATACCTGTATTTGACAGCAGCGGTAAAGTTTCTATGGTAATGGAACTTGTTATGGATATATCTGAAAAGGGTATTGAAAAGATAAAATCAGAAGAGATTATGTGTCATATAGAAAAAATGGCAGCGGTCGGGCAGCTGGCAGCAGGGGTTGCCCATGAATTGAACACCCCGCTTGCAACTATAGCAATAGTTTCTCAGGAGTTGAAAGACATTGTGGATAAAGGCGCAGGCAAAATTAATAAAGGAGAGTTTAGAGATTATTTTGCAGACATGGACAGCGAAATAAAGAGATGTAAGGCGATAGTGGAAGACCTCCTGAATTTTTCCAAGAAGCATGTCTATGAACGGATAGAAACAGATGTTAATAGTCTGGTGCCAAAGGCAG
>JACRNI010000143.1 GCA_016234925.1 Deltaproteobacteria bacterium
ATTTTCTTTTTGTTTGCAGACACTAATACTGCTCCTCTAGAAAATTAAGTATAGCACGGATTATTACCATGTCTACCTGTCGAAAAGGACAGGTAGTAAAAACGGGGCTTCCTGCCAGTTTGTATTTGTAGAAAATCTCTTGATAACACTAGCAATACACATGCCATAATATTTGGATGCGGCAATCAAGGTATAACTATTTGATTTTACACGATTTTTCTGTGGGGGGGGGGGGTAGATAGGATTAAAATATATATAATGTTTTGTTTAAGTTTGAATGCTTTGTTTAATCAAATGGTAGCCACAAGAGGTATGCCTACAAATTCAACACAATCTGGTAGCCGCAGAGCCTGCCCCTGAATGCTTCTATCAGGGGCTTTATGCCTGCGAAATAACGCACCCATAAAGGGTGCGGCTGCCGTTTCAGGCTTTCTCTATTTTGTATTTCCTTATCTTTCTTTCCAGCCTTGGACGGTTGAGTCCAAGCGCCTCGCATGTCTTTCCCTTGTGCCAGTTGAATGCCTCCAGAGTTTTGGCAATTGCCATTTTTTCAATCTCTTCAAGAGACTGTATGTTATAATCTTCGGGTTCAGGTTTAAAACCTGAACCCGCATGGACAACAGGGGATTTATATAAATCTCCAGAAAGATGCTCCTTAAGGATTACGCTGCCCCTTGCGTGCAGCATAGCCCGCGTAATGACGTTCTCCAGTTCCCTTACATTTCCTTTCCACTCATAGTTTAAGAGAGTATCCATAGCATCAGGCGCAATCTTTTTAACACTGCTGTGAAGTTCTCTGCCCATCTTGCCTATAAAATATTCTGCCAAGATGGGTATGTCTTCCTTCTTTTCCCTGAGCGGCATTATATATATGGCAAACACATTTAACCTGTAATAGAGGTCTTCCCTAAAAAGATTTTGCTGGATGAGATTTTTAAGATTGCGGTTTGTGGCTGCAATAATCCGCACATCAATATTTATGGTCTTTTCTCCGCCGACCCTTTCAAATTTCCTTTCCTGAATTATTCTTAAAAGTTTTGACTGCATACCTAACGGTATATCTCCAACCTCATCAAGAAATATTGTGCCTCCATCCGCAATCTCAAATCTTCCTTTTTTGAGATAACTTGCGCCTGTAAATGCGCCCTTCTCATGTCCAAATAGTTCGCTTTCAAGCAAGGTTTCTACAATTGCAGAGCAGTTTACAGCAACAAACGGCTTGTCCTTCCTGCTGCTGTGATAATGTATCGCCCTTGCCGCAAGTTCTTTTCCAGTTCCTGTCTCACCCTGAATGAGTACTGTTGTATTCGTTCCCGATGCTATGCCGATTTTTTTAAATACATCTTCGATGCAGCAGCTTTTGCCTATAATGTTTGTATTGTATTTTGTAAACTGCTCTAAACATAGATATTCTAATCTTTCATTTATCTGCCTGTCAGCGATTGCCCTCTTTATTATCACATCAAGTTCATCCATATTTATTGGTTTTGCTAAATAATCAAATGCCCCTGCTTGCATCGCCTTTATTGTTGTTTCCATATCCTGATATGCGGTCATAAGTATTACATGTATGTCCTTGCAGCATTCTTTTACACTTTTCAAAATCTCTATCCCGTTTATGTCAGGCAGCCTTATGTCAGAGAGTATAATAGCAGGGTATTCCTTTGTAATTATCTCCATAGCATCTTTACCGCAGGAGGCAGTAAACACTGAGTAGCCGGATAGTTCCAGATTTATCTTTAAGAACCCTAGGATGTTTGGTTCGTCATCAACTATAAGTATATTGGCTTTGCTCATTTGTATCCTCTGTGTTTATTGTAGTTGCCCAATTTATTGGGCTATTTGTAACTCAAGGTTTGAGTTACAATTTTAACTTTGGCAGAGTAAATGCAACCCTTGTCCCATTGCCTTCTTTTTCCTCAATCCATATATTGCCTTTGTGCGCCTCTATAATACCCTTGCATATAAAGAGTCCAAGCCCGAGACCGTGCACAGATTTGCTTAAATCAGAATCTATTCTATAGAATGCATCAAAGACCTTTTCTCTGTCAGATTTGGGAATCCCCGCGCCTTCATCAGCAACTGTAACCTTTATAAATGCGCCTTCATCATTAGCATTTATCTTAATTTTACATCTATCAGGAGAATATTTAACAGCATTATCAATGAGGTTTAAAAAAACCTGTTCAATCTTATTTTTGTCAAACCGTATCTCTGGAATGTTCTCCTGTAAATCCAGTTCAAGATTGCTGTTATTCAGCCTTTCAGATACATCTCTTATAATACTGGATATAGAAACCGGTTTTAAATCAAGTTTCACGCGGTTCAGTTCTATCATGGTCATATCAAGCATCTCATTTATCAGTCTTAACAGACGGTCTGCATCAGAGTCTATTGTTGACAGATATTTTTTCTGGACAGTTTCACTTAACCTTGCGTCCTCGCGCAAGAGCGTATGGATAAATCCCTTTATGGATGTCAAGGGGGTTTTGAGTTCATGAGAGAGTAAGGGGAGTGACCTGGCCCTTAATCTTGCTGCTTTTTCCAGTTTATAATTCGCATCGCATAGTTGGTCAACAGTAGAGCCAAGTCTTGCATACATATTTTCTATTTTTTCCGCCATATTATTAAATGTTGACGCCGCCTCTCCTATCTCATCCTTTGCGATTATGTCCACTCTTGTCTTAAAATTTCTATTTGAGAAATCTTTCATAATTTTTACCATAATCCCAAGCGGTATGACAATCTGCCTGTATATAAAAAAGAGAAAGGTAAAAAAAAGGGACAGAGAAAGGGATGCTACAAGATATACCTTAAATATAGAAGTTTGCATTTCTACCTTTTTTTTGGATTCAAAAAGGTTTACTGTGGCATGGATCTCATCCACATAATGTTCTGTTTGTTCTTCATGCGCATCATGCACATTCAAATCAGGAAATTTTACTATATGCTCTATCATCGGCTTTATCTTATTCCAATCCTCTATATGCTTATTTAACCGCGATAGTATTTCCTTGTCTTCAGTTTTCCCGATATTATATTTATTGCTGCTGCCTGCTAATGCAAGGAGTATGTCTTCAAACTCTCCCATATCTTTGTTGATTTTAGTTTCAAATTCCGCCCTTTGCATAACATGCCTGCGGTGCTCATGGATAAGCCACGCCATCCTGTATGACCTGAAGCGAAGCTGTCCTGCATAATTTATAAAGGTTAAATTATTTTGCCTTTCTCTGTTTATAGAAAAACCAGCCCACATAAGCATTACTGCAATTATGATAAAAAGGGTTGAGGATATGACTAGTTTAGACTTTATGGTCATAGACAGTGTCAGTTACAGTAGCCGCACCCTTTATGGGTGCGCTATTTTCGCAGGCATAAAGCCTGCGGCTACCAGCATTTATGTCAACTTATTTTTGTCGTTCACTATATCTAGGTATGGCTTATAAATGCAAGTATGAGGAGGTTGTAGTTGCCGAGCTTGCTCGGCATGGTAAATCAGCCAACCAAGGTTGGCAACTACAATTTAATCTTTCAGCCTGTTTTTATAGAATGGGAATTTTATGCAGAGTTCTTTGACCCTGTTTTTTATTGATGCCAGTTTTGTTTCATCTGTTCTGTTTTTAATTGCATCATCAATCAGGTTTGCGATGATTTTCATCTCCGGTTCTTTCATCCCTTTTGTTGTTGCAGCAGGGGTTCCAATCCTTATCCCGCTTGTGATGAAGGGGCTCTTTGTTTCAAACGGTATTGTATTTTTATTTACTGTTATGCCTGCCTTAACAAGCGCCTCCTCCGCCTCTTTGCCTGTAATGTCTTTTTTTGTCAAATCAACAAGCATGAGGTGGTTGTCTGTGCCGCCTGAAACAAGGTCATAGCCAATATTCATTAGTTCATCTGCAAGCGCCTTTGCATTTGCAATAATCTGCTTTTGATATTCATTAAATGAAGGAAGAAGCGCCTCTTTGAATGCAACCGCCTTTGCAGCAATAACATGCATAAGCGGCCCGCCTTGTATGCCGGGGAATATTTTTTTATCAAGTTCCTTTGCATAGCCAGCCCTGCACATTATCATCCCGCCCCTTGGCCCTCTTAAAGTTTTATGCGTTGTTGTTGTGACAAACTCTGCATATGGAATCGGGCTTGGGTGAAGCCCTGCAATAACAAGACCTGCAATGTGCGCAATATCAACCATTATAACTGCGCCGATCTCGTCTGCAATCTCTCTAAAAATTTTAAAATCTATAATCCTAGGATATGCGCTTGCACCGACAACGAGCATCTTTGGTCTGTGCTTTTTTGCCGCATCCCTCGCTTCGTCGTAGTCAATCCTCTGATTGTCTTTTCTGACGCCGTAGGAAACAATATTATAAAGTTGCCCTGAAAAATTTACAGGGCTTCCATGCGTTAAATGTCCGCCGTGGGAGAGATTCATTCCAAGGACAGTATCGCCCGGCTTCAAAACCGACATATACACAGCCATATTTGCCTGCGAGCCTGAATGTGGCTGGACATTCACATGGTCGCAATTAAACAGTTTTTTAGCCCTTTCAATGGCAAGATTTTCCGCAATGTCAACAAACTCGCACCCGCCGTAATATCTCTTGCCCGGATAGCCTTCGGCATATTTGTTTGTCATAATACTGCCGAGCGCCTCAA
>JACRNI010000142.1 GCA_016234925.1 Deltaproteobacteria bacterium
ACAGAATGTAAATAAGGTGGAGACTGCTATAAGGATAACGCATATCCCGACAAATATTGTTGTCCAGTGTCAGGCTGAAAGGAGCCAGCATAAAAACAGGCATCAGGCCATGAAGATACTGGCGGCAAGGCTTTTAGACATAAAGCAAAAGGAACAGGATGCTAATATTGCTGAGGAAAGAAAGAGTCAGGTCGGTTCCGGCGACAGAAGCGAAAAAATCAGGACATACAATTATCCTCAGAACAGGGTAAGCGACCATAGGATCGGACTCACACTCCATAAATTAAATACTGTGCTTGAAGGCGATTTAACAGAACTTATAGACAGCCTTACGAACTATTATCAGACGCTTGCCTTAAAGAGCGAAGGACAGACCTTTGCAAAGACAGGCAGTTAAATGGAATTTTGAAAAATGCCTCTTCTTTGTCATTCCCACGAAAGTGGGAATCCAGAAGGCATTGAAAACACTAGATTCCAGTTTTCACGGGAATGACCATTAAGACCATTCAGGGTAAAATTCAAAGGTCTCAAGAAATGGAATTTAGGGACACCCGTCCCTGAATTCCATTTTTTTCTTCTGTCAGTTAAAATAAATCTGTCTTTTTTTATCCTGTCCCCTTTAGTTTCACTCCCGTTGTGTCATGTGCTGCTTATGAGAGGCGATAGGCCACGTAACCAAGAATTACAATTGCCAGCCACAATAAGTTACGATTGCGATCAAGCCGTTGGAGAACTGCGACCTGAATTTGAAGGGTCGCAGAAATGTCTTCGCGCGCATGGCACGCAGCTTTCAGACCCTGCTGTATCGTCCACTGGAATTCGCCATGTTCATTGCGGACAGGTAGAATTCCATTCTCCTTGGCTTGGCGTCGGGCTAGTTGAACCGCGCCAAAGAAGTCTCTAGCAGTGGCGCTGGCTTTCTTCAGTTCGTCCGTATGATTTTCGAAAAAGCGCTCGCTTTCTTCGTCAGTCTGTTTCCAATTTGTTTCCATATCACGACACCTCCTTGCTTTTTCTTTAACAAATAGTTGTTAGACTAATCTAGTAGTTTTACCCTTAAGATCATCACGCGCCAGATTGATAATACGATTACATGCTTCGTCGAAGGCACGGCGTATTGACTCATAATACTCATAAGTACCTTTCCTGTCATGAAGGTTTCTATTAATGTCTCTTATTTTCAGCGAACAATCCTTGATTACGCTTACAACTTCTTCAGGAAAAACAATGTGCGCTATACCCGTTAATTTAATATACTCGTCAATAGCCTTCTCAACTTGTTGACCCAAGGTGTCTTGCGTAGGGTCAATATTTGACTTGTCTGGATAAAAGCCAAATTGCAGTAAATTCCAGCAGGCATCACTAAGGTTGTGAAGTGTTTGAATGACTTTCCAATAAATATCTCTTTTCAGAGTCCACCAGTTTTGGTCAATCCAAGCTCTTGTTGAAATAGAAGCCTTAATTTCCTCTTGTATTTGAGTAATCTTATCAAGATCTTTTCGTATAGCTGCAATCTCGCCACGTTTTTTGAAATAAGTGGAGATGTAACCACCGAAAGCGCTGCCGATAATCGCAGCAAACCCGATAACTAAATATATTCTTATATCAGTCCAGTCGAGTGGAACGCCCTGATCAAGTTTGCGAAGAACAGCAATCGCAAAGCTCTGAATGTCATCTGGCATAATTTTCTCGGTATTCATGTCTAACATTCTTTTTTATGTAGCATGCTTATATTTGTGCAGATTATAGGGAAAGTTGTGAGTCAGGTCAAGGGGAGTATACCGCTTGCTCTTCTTAACAGATTGAAATTTAAGAAGATTAAGCCCTCTTTTTCTCCAGTAAATAACCTGATACATATTTATGAATGATGCTGGATATCAGCGTTTGGTAAGGAATGCCCTCTTGAGCAGCGATAACCTGTACTTGATCCAAATCCTTTGACGACATCCGAATATTTATTCTCTTGTCTTTTTGCAGAGTATTCCTTGCGTATTCCCGCAACTTCTTAATCTCGACATTCGGATTTTTGATGGGTCTCCATTCGCCGCGATCGTAAGACTCTAAAATATCTTTTTCTTCAGCGTCTAAAACTGTCTTTTTCATTTTTGCTCCCTCACATATTTGTTTGTGGCTTTTCTGCTGGGGATGATGGTTTTTAAGAATATCTCATCGCTTTCTTGAACATAAGGAACGAGATAGGCATAATCATCAATCCTGACTGTTGCGATTTTCTGTCCCGGATACTTATCTTGATTTGGATGATCAACTATTTCAAGAACATCCTCACGTTCCATTAGGATAACTATTTGCTCAAAACTAACTCCTCGGTTTTTCTTTAACCACTCATTCTTTTCATTATCCCATCGAAAAACCTTCATGTCATATATTTACGACATTGTCTGCCTTTTGTCAATTTTTTATTTAGGCTTAACAAGCCTGTCAAGCAGCAAGGCAAAAGGTGATGGGGATTTTTGTGGCGTCGGGGTTTCGTGTTTCGTAGCGTCGGCATTTACTGCCGACGGTTTTACGCCCCCGATAAACGGGGGCGCTACGGCTCACAAAGGGCATGAAAATGGTAGCCGCACACTTCATGGGTACGATTGGCGCAGGCATAAAGCCTGCGGCTACCTCCCGTTAATGATGTATTTTCTGTGCAAATCAAAATAAATACTAGCCTTTTTATAATGGAATGGTCTAAAATATTAAGCATATGACATTTCCTGCAAAAAAAATATTGCCAAATACACTCTTTGCAATACTTGAGAAAACAACAGCCTGTTTGAATGAAAACGGCATTGAAGCCCCCGGATTAAATGCTGAGGTTTTAATATGCCATGTTCTGAAATGCAATAAGACAAATCTTTATACAAACTATGAACTGCATTTAACAGATGCTCAAATTGACAGCATAACCGCCCTTGTTAAAAGGCGGGTTTTAAGAGAGCCTCTTCAATACATAATTGGCAGACAAGGATTTTGGTCTTTGGATTTTAAGGTTACAAAGGATGTCTTAATACCAAGACCTGAAACAGAGATTTTGGTTGAAGAAGCGGTTAAAATCCGAACTCTGAACCCCGAACTCCGAACTATCCTTGACCTCTGCACAGGCAGCGGATGCATTGCAATAACCCTTGCAAAGGAATTGCCAGATGCTATAATTTATGCGACAGATAATTCAGCGCATGCGCTTGCAGTTGTAAAAGAGAATGCTGAGATGCACGGCGTATTGGATAGAATAAAATTTATCCACGGTAACCTTTTTGATGCGCTTGACTTAAGGTCAGGGGTCAAGGGCGGGTACCCATCCAAAGGATGGGTGGGGGGTCAAGGGGTCAAAAGGCAGGAGCATGGAGTCTGGAATGTTAACTTGATTGTTTCAAATCCGCCGTATATAAAGACATCTGATATAGAAACTCTTGAGCCAGAAATAAAGAACTTTGAGCCAATAAATGCGCTTGACGGCGGGGCTGACGGACTTGAAATAATAAGAAGGATTGTAAATAAAGCGCATCTAGAACTCAAAAAAGACGGCTGGCTTATGATGGAAATGGGCATTGGACAGGCGCTGGATGTAAAAACACTGATAGAAAAATCAGGCAATTATAATGAAATTGCGGTAATAAAAGATTATTCAGGCATTGAAAGGGTGGTTAAAGCAAAAAAATGGATAAGATAATAATTGAAGGCGGCAACAGGCTAATAGGAGAGGTTACAATAAGCGGGGCAAAGAATGCAGCGCTCCCGCTTATGGCAGCGTCTATCCTGACATCTGATTGGAATACACTGCATAATGTGCCGCATTTAAAGGACATATCTACATTTAAAAAACTCCTTGCGCACCTCGGCGCTACAATTGAAGACAATGGAAACACAATAAAACTTTGCACAAGGGATTTAAAAAACCATGAGGCGCCGTATGAACTTGTAAAAACAATGCGGGCATCTGTTCTGGTTTTGGGGCCGCTTCTTGCGAGATTTAAAAAGGCAAGGGTATCGCTTCCGGGCGGCTGCGCAATTGGCGCAAGACCAATAAACCTGCATTTATCAGCATTAGAAAAAATGGGCGCAAAGATAGCAATTGAACACGGCTATGTTGAGGCAAGCGCAGAGAGATTAAAAGGGGCAAAGATATATTTTGACATATCAACTGTAACAGGCACTGAAAATATTATGATGGCCGCATGTCTTGCCCATGGAAAGACAATTCTTGAAAATGCGGCATGCGAGCCAGAGGTCCAAGAACTTGCAATTTTTTTAAACAAGATGGGGGCGCACATAAAAGGCGCAGGCACAGACATCATAACAATTGAAGGCGTTGAAACATTAAAGCCGGCAGAATATACAATCATGTCTGACAGGATTGAGGCAGGGACATTCATGGTTGCGGCAGGTATAACACAGGGGAATATTCTAATAAAGAACTGCCCGATACAAAGTCTTGATGCGCTTACAACCAAACTAAAAGAGGCAGGTGTTGAGATAAAAACTGAAAACAGCGGCACACGGGTTATAGGCAACTACCCTATAACAAGCGTTGATATAAAGACGCTGCCGTATCCGGGATTTCCAACAGACATGCAGGCGCAGATGATGACAATGATGAGCATCTCAAGCGGTTTAAGCGTAATAACAGAGAATGTTTTTGAGAACAGGTTTATGCATGTCGGCGAATTAAAAAGGATGGGCGCTGATATAAAGATAGAAGGCAAAAGCGCAATAGTCAAAGGCAGGCCGTTTTTAAGCGGCGCGCCTGTGATGGCGACAGATTTGCGGGCAAGCGCATCACTCATACTTGCAGGGCTTGCAGCGCACGGCGCAACAGAGGTCTCAAGGGTCTATCACCTTGACAGGGGCTATGACAGGATTGAAGAAAAACTCGCCAAACTCGGCGCAAATATAAAGAGAGTAAAGGAATAACCCGAAAAATGCGGTTGCCAGAAAATATAATTGGCATTTTTCGGGGCAAGCGCAAGATTTGAGCCAGAGCCTGCCCCTGAAAGTTTCTATCAGGGGACAAGGAAAAGAGGGTTGGACAAAACAGACGCATACCCCTTAATGTATGTGAGTATTTGGACAGCCCGATTTGACGCAGTATTTGACTAAAGATTGCGTTTGCCAAAAAATGCAACTGCATTTTTTGGAATAACAGGAAATGCTTTTATGGAAGTAGACATTAAACAAAAGATTTCTGATTTGCAGAACAATCTCGGCAGGGTCATAAAAGGCAAAGAGGATGTTATCAAACTTGCCATTACAACCCTTCTAGCAAAGGGGCATCTTCTTATAGAGGATGTGCCCGGTGTTGGAAAAACAACATTGGCGCATGGTATGGCAAGGTCAATAAACTGCACATTCCAGAGGATTCAATTTACAAGCGACCTTATGCCGTCTGATATTATAGGCATCACAATCTATAATCAGGTATCCCACACCTTTGAATTTAAACCGGGTCCTATCTTTGCGAACATAGTGCTTGCAGATGAGATTAACCGCACAACGCCAAAGACACAGAGCGCGCTTCTTGAGGCGATGAACGACAGGCAGGTGTCAGTTGAAAAGGCAACACATCCTCTGCCAAAGCCTTTTATGGTGCTGGCAACGCAGAATCCCCTTGAATATGAGGGCACATATCCATTACCCGAATCCCAGATAGACAGGTTTATGATGAGGATAAGAATAGGCTATCCTTCTCCAAATGGGGAAAAGGCAATACTCCTTTCTTCTGCAAATGATTTGCTTCCTCAAAACCTTGAGCCTGTTATTTCAGTGGAAGAAATCATTCATATGCAGGATATTGTTGAAAAGATCAGGGTTGAAGAGGATTTGGTTGACTACCTCCTTAAAATAGTCAATGCAACAAGAAATTCAAAGGAGCTAATGCTCGGCGTAAGCCCAAGGGGCGCTATGGCGCTTTACAGGATTGCGCAGTCTAATGCGCTTATGAACGGAAGGGACTACTGTATCCCTGATGATATAAAACACCTTGCCCCTTTTGTCTTAAGCCACAGGGTGATAGTTAAAGACGAAGAATATGGCATCGACAGGGCAGAGGATATTATAAAAGGATTGATTGAACAAATTGAAGTGCCGCTGTAAAGACAAGCACCAAATTACAAGCACCAATAAACAAACAATAACCAATGACCAAATTACAATAACCAAACAGTTTGGGTATTGGTGATTGGTTATTATTTGGAATTTGGGATTTGATTATTGGAATTTGTTTGTAATTTGTGATTTGTAATTTGGAATTTGTTACTTTTATGCCTATTCCTTTCCGTTTAAGCCTTTCAGCGCCTTTCCCATTTTTAATGTGGTTGGCGAGCAGATTTGCAAAAAAAAACAGAGTCAAATCTTCAGAGTATAAGAAACGGCATTTCAAACTCCCCAGAAAACTATCATTCACAAAATACGGCGCAAGATATACTGTCCTTCTTCTTATAATCGGCGTCGCTGCCATAAACACAGGCAACAACCTTCTTTATCTTGTCGTTGCAATGATGATGTCTCTGATTGTCATATCAGGCATAATGTCTGAATCGTCCATTAGAGATTTATATATAACAAGGCAATTACCAAAACATATTTTTGCCGGCAGACCTGCAACTGTTCAATGGACAGCAAAAAATGAAAAAAAACATATCCCGTCATTTTCCATATTTATTGAGGAAATATCTGATAAAGGCATTAAAACAGACGGCTGTTATTTTATAAAGGCAGCTGCAAAAACCACTATTGAAAAAACCGCCTCCTACATCTTTCCAAAACGGGGCGTATATAATCTTATTGGCTTTAAAATATCAACCCGTTTTCCATTCGGCCTTTTTTTAAAATCCAGAGAGATTGATTCGCCGTATGAGGTTATTGTGTATCCCCAGATTAAATCGATTAAATCTATAGCCCGCAGCATTGAGCCTTTAGCCTTGCACGGCGAAACCCCTGAAAAAATCAAAGGCACAGGCACGCAGATTTACAATATCCGCGATTATGCAGCAGGCGATGATTCAAGGCTCATCCACTGGAAATCCAGCGCAAAGGCTGCAAGGCTTATGTCAAAGGAATTTGAAAGGGAAAAGAAAAAACGGCTCATTATCCATCTGAATAACATAGAACCAGAAAAACCGCCTGATAATTTTCAAGGAGAATTTGAAAGTATTATTGAAGATGCAGCAAGTCTTGCATCCCATTTCATAAAAAAAGGATTTTCTGTCGGCATCAAAACAATAGGACCTGAAGGTTATGAAGATGTGCCATGCAGAACAGGTGCGGCGCACCTTTACAGGATATTAAAGACCCTTGCGATTATTCAACCTGTAAAGACAAAGGATGCCAAAGGGACATTTGGCTTGAAGGTTATAGGGATGTGATAAAAAATCAAAATTCAAAATGCAAAAATCAAAATGACAACTCAAAAGGCAAAAATAAAGCCGCATATAGAGCGTCAGAACAAAGCAGACCAAGGCGCGACGAAAGCGAGGAAAGAGGCGTATTTTTAACATACGCCGCAATGACGAGCTGAGGAGCAACGCAGGTATGCGAAGTTATGACGCTCTATATAAAAAATGAATTTTTCAACCTATTTCACAATCATATCATACCTCATGGCTGGGACAGGACTTGCCGCTTCTGCCCTCACAGCAGCAGTATCCCCTTTTGCGCTTTTTACAGCGGTTCTGGTTTTAGGCATAGGTCTTTTCTTAAATCTAAAGGCGCAATTTTTAAACATACCAAAGTTCCTGTGGAATGCCTTTGCGCTGTCTCTTTTTGCATTCTTCGCAATTGACTACTTTTTTATTTCAAATCTCCTGCTTGATTCTGCATCAAGGTTTTTAACCATTATAATGGCTGCGAAACTCTTTGATTTAAAAACAAACAGGGATTATCTCACCCTTTACATCCTTGCATTCTTTCAACTTCTGGCAGCATCTGCCGCAACTACAAACCTGACATTCCTCTTTGTTTTTATCCTCTATATCATTGTCGGTATCTGGACCCTTGTCATATTTAATTTAAAAAAAGACTGGGAAGAAAAGGCTCAAGGACAAACCATGCCGAGAGCAATACTGGGGCCAAAATTCTTTATAGCGACTTTAGGTCTTGCAATATTTTCTCTAATCATAACATTCGCCCTTTTCTTTATCATCCCTAGGATCGGCACAGGATTTTTTCAAAAAAAACCTTCGCCTCCAATGAAGGTCACGGGATTTTCAGGCAAGGTTGACCTTGGAGAATTGGGAGCTGTAAAAATGGATGAGCGGGTCGTAATGAGGGTCGGGCTGCCTGAATTAGATAATCCCCCGCAATTTCCAATCTATTTCAGGGGCATTGCGCTTGATAATTACGACGGCATAAGCTGGAAGCAGACAATAAAACAGAGTTCTTTCATAGCGAGGAATACTGCCGGGGTATTTGCATTAAAAAATACATCTGGCGCAGAAGATATTCTAAAACAAGAAATCCTGCTTGAGCCTATTGAAACAGATGTCTTGTTTGCAGCGTCATTCGGGACTGCCTTGTCAGGTCCGCTTCCAACAAGGCTCAGAGTTGACAGCATGGATTCCATATATCTCCTCAGGCCGCCTCTCGCAAGGATAGAATATACAGCGTATTCTGCTGTGACAAAAGAGGGTCAAGGGGTCAAAGAGTCAAAGGGTCAGAGAGTCAAAGAGTCAGAGAGTCAAAGAGTCAAAGAGATTTATCTCCAAATACCTGATGGAGTAGAGGCAGCAGCAGAACTTGCAAAAAAAATCACAAAAGGCATTGAAGCCCCATATCTAAAGACGATTGCGATACAGGAGTTTCTGCAAAAAAATTATAAATACACCCTCAACCCCAAAAAAAACGAAGGCAAAACACCCCTTGATGACTTTTTATTTTATTCAAAAGAAGGCTACTGCGAGCATTACGCAACTGCAATGGCAATAATGTTAAGGACTGTCAATGTGCCGACAAGGCTTGTAACAGGATTTTTACAAGGTGAATGGAATAGATTTGGCAATTATCTCCTTGTTAGACAAAGGGATGCTCATTCATGGGTTGAGGCATATCTGCCGACAGAAAAATCAAAAGGAGATTGGTTCACCTTTGACCCGACTCCTTCAGCAGAAACTGTCGGCGAGATGCCGCTGCCGATGTCCGCATTGAATCTTTATCTTGATTCAATCAGGTGGAGATGGAACAGATATATAGTCCACTATACATTTTTAGACCAGTTAGCAGCGGCAAGAAATATTGACACAAGGTTTTCATATTTTTTCTATAATATAAAAAATTCATTTGCAAAACCTAAAGAATATAAATGGAAAGAGATAAAAGGCGGGCAAGGCATTATAATTTCAGGCGCAATATTATTATTCCTGTTTTTATTTATATTCTTGAGAAGGTCTCAAGCAAAGAAAAAGGCAGGGCAATTCAAAAACACGCCTGCCTTTTATATTGAGATGTTAAAGATACTGCATAGAAAGGGCATAAAAAAAACAATAGGCAAGACCCCATTAGAATTTGCAATGGAACTGAACAGAAAAGAGGTTGAAGTTCTTACAGAACTTTATTTGAAGATCAGATACGGCAGATACATGCCAAATGATTATGAAATTACAAACGCGAAAAAATCTCTGGCATATTTAAAAAAGGCATTGTAACAGAAGGCTTCTGGCCGCTTTTGATGCACGCATCTACGATGTCCCTTATTTTAAACAAATTTTCCTTTGGTATCTTTAAAAACACATCCGCCACATTTGGGTCAAACTGTGTGCCAGAGCATCTTATAATCTCCTGCCTCGCATCTTCGTATAAAAGCGCTTTTCTATATGGCCTGTCAGATGTCATTGCATCGTATGTGTCGGCAACTGCAAATATCCTTGCGCCTATTGCAATATCTTCTCCCTTTAAAGCATTTGGATAGCCTGTCCCATCCCACTTCTCATGGTGATGATAGACAATCGTTGCCGCATCTTTTAGAAATTTTATATCCTTTAACATGCCGTAGCCGTACTGGACATGCTTTTTCATTTCTCCCCATTCAACATTGTCAAGTTTGGCGGGCTTTTTAAGTATAGCGTCAAGAACGCCGATCTTGCCCACATCGTGCAAAAGCGCGCCCATTTGAACTATTTTTATCTCATCCAGTTTAATGCCGAGTTCCTTTGCTATTGCAAGCGAATATGCAGTAACCCTCTGAGAATGGCCCTCTGTCTCATTATCCCTGTAATCCAGCGCCATTGAAAGCGCCTCAAGCGTTGAATGATATGTTGTTTCAATCTCATCTAATGCCTCAACCAGTTTTTTGCTGTAGTCCTGTTCCTTTACCAAGTGTTCTCTTATCTCCTTTGTCTGCTCAAATACCTTTTTCTCAAGGTTATGCTGATAGTCCCTGTTCTCTATTATAAGTCTTCTTCGCTCCAAAGCCCTTTTTACATTTATCGCCACCTCATCCAAATTAAATGGTTTTGTAATATAATCATATGCGCCAATCTTCAATGCCTCAACTGCTGTATTCATATCTGTTACGCCTGTAACCATTATAACAGCCTCAATATTAGGATAATCCCTTTTTACAATCTTAAGAAGTTCCATGCCGCTCATGCCCGGCATCCTTATATCGCTTATAATAAGATTGAAATCCTTGCCTTTCATAAGGGCAAGGGCTTCCTCAGCGCTGCCAGCTGTTGCGCAGATATAACCATTCTCCGCAAGTTTCAGGGAAATGATATCCCTTATTATTTCTTCATCATCAACTATGAGTATGTTTTCTGGCATATAAATTAAGTAAAAAGGCAAAAGTAAATATTAAAATAGTCATTAGTCATTAGTCATTAGTTTTTATTGACCAATGACCAATGACTTAATGACAATTGAATAATCTCATTTGCGTTTTGAGTTTTGATTTGATTTTTAACCCCCGAATACCACAACCATATTGCCGCCTTTTTCAAACGCCCCTGACTCTGCCTCGCTAACCTTTTCCACAAGTTCTTTTATAGATTTGCCGTCAATAGGAAAACTTGTGATGCCTATGCTCACAGTAATCTTTCCGTTTTTTCTGCCGCCTAAAGCAGGGAAGCTGCTGTTGGCAATCCTTGCCCTGAGTTTCTCGCCGACAGAGGCTGCGCCAGCCTTTGCAACACCGGGCAGTATAATCAAAAACGCATCATCATCATATCTTATAATGGAGTCAGCCTTTCTCACATTATCTTCTATGAGCCTTGCTGTCATCGCAAGCGCCTCATTGCCAATCACAAAGCCGTTCTTTGCATTGTAATCTTTCATATTGTCAATATCCAGCATAAGCAGTGAAAACGGCTGTCCATATCTTTCACTTCTGGAAATCTCTCCTGCTATCCATCGGTTAAAATACCGCTGATTGAATGTCCCTGTCAAAGCATCTATCATCCGCGCCTTTGCAGGATATGCCATTTCAAGTTTCTTTATCTCGTTCAAAAGGTTGTCTTTTGAAAAATCTGTCTTTTCCAATATATTGTTTATGCTGTCTCCAAGTCTTGCCTTATCATCCTTTGTCATATCCTTTGCAGTAAATATTATTATAGGGATGTCCTTTGCTATAGGATGTTTCTTCAAATTTTCAACAACATCAAAGCCGCTGACCTCCGGCATCATCAAATCCAGTATTATTATGTCCGGCTCTTTTTCTATTGCGAGTTTAATGCCCTCTTCACCGCCTACTGCCTTCAAAACCCCAAACCCCTGCTTTTCAAGTATGCTGCCTATTAGTTCCAATACCTGCGGTTTGTCATCTATTGCCAGAATTGTAAATAGTCTTCTCTTAATCCTTGAGATAAGGTTTAGTCTGCCAAGACTTTCCAAGAGTTTATTTTTATCAACAGGTTTTGTAATATAGTCAACAGCGCCCAAACTAAAACCGAGGTCTTTATTATTGCTGGAAGACACTATAATTACCGGAATATCCATTATTTCAGGTGTTTCTTTTAATTCCTTAATAACCTCCCAGCCGTCTTTTTTAGGGATTTTGATGCCAAGCGCTATTGCAAACGGCATAAATTCCTTTGCCTTTTTAACAACATCAATGCCGTCAGATGCTGCCTGAATATTGTAGCCTGCAGAGACAAGATACTCCTTGAGCAGTTCGTTAATATCAGGGCTCTCGCCTGCAACAAGGATTAGGGGCGGCGGCTCTTCCTCTATAATGCGGCTGACCTTTGGGGCAGGCA
>JACRNI010000146.1 GCA_016234925.1 Deltaproteobacteria bacterium
CCAAGTCCATGCCCCCTGTGGCTTTTAGTAAGCCCTGTATCAAGTTGCCTGAATCTATCAAAGATTATCCTATGGTCTTTTTCATCAATGCCGATCCCGTTATCCTTTATAGAAGTATTCAGACTATCTCCATTCTTCCATATCTTTACATCCACTTGCCCTTCTTCAAAACTGTATTCTATTGCATTTGCCAAAAGATTGGACACAATTAACTGGAATTTTTTAGGGTCTGTCTTGAAAAATGACTCGCCTTTTTTAATATAATCAATTAAATTAAGTGCAACCTTTATTTTCTTTTCACATGCCCAATGGTTGAATGAATCAATAGTGTGCTGTATAAGCGATTTTATATCTACATTAGAAACACTCAATGCAGCCTCGCCAGCCTCAATCTCAGCAGCAGCAAAGATATTCTCCATCTGAAATTCAAGGTTAAAAGCCTCCTTATAAATTGCATTGCCCATAGATATTATGTCAGGATTTAACAATCCTTCGCTGGTTGAAATAATCTTTGACAGTCCCATGATACTGGCAAGCGGATTATTTATTTCATTTCTGATATTTGAAAGAAATTGGCTTTTTGTATTCTCTGAGTCCAGCAGTTTGTTATTCAGGGTTTCAAGTTTTTTCGTTACCACTGTGAGATCATTGATTGCCTTGTCTTTGACACTGAGCCTATTTACAAGCCCCTCAATAAGTTCCTTGTCTGAATCTGATAGATTGTTCATAATGCCTCCTTGTAAAATACAAATTCCAATAACCAAATCTCAAATTCCAAACAAATTACAAATTCCAAACAGTTTGTTATTTGGTGCTTGCGATTTGGAATTTGTATTTATCTCGCCTTCCTATATACCGATGGAGCCACCTTCACAAGAGGCACATTTATATTGTTCAGTGTTTCTGAATGCCCAGTGAAGATATAACCATTTGGAATCAAATAACGGTAGAACCTATTAAAAAGCCTCTCCTGCGTATCCTTGTCAAAATATATGACTACATTCCGGCAAAAGATTATGTCTATCGGCTCTCTGAAACCAAAATTATTTTCCATGAAATTCAATCTGCGAAACCTGACACGAGACCTTAGTTCAGGCGCTATCCTGACAAGCCCTTTGGTTCTGTCCTTGCTTTTCAAAAAATATTTCCTCCTCAGTTCTACAGGCACAGGGGTCAATCTTTCCTCTTTGTAAATCCCCTTCTTTGTTATCTCCAGCACCCTTGTTGAAATATCAGTGGCAATGATTAGATAATCAAATCCATTCCCCGATAAAGAATTTCGGGGACAAGTTTTATAATGCCTGTCTGCAAATTCATTTATAACCATTGCCAGAGTATACGGCTCTTCCCCGGTTGAACACCCAGCACTCCATACAATGAGTTTTCTCTTAATCCCAGCCTCGCAAGTTTTTATCAACTCAGGGATGGCGGTATGAACTAAATAATCAAAATGATTTGCCTCTCTAAAAAATTCTGTTTTGTTTGTTGTAACAAGGTCTATCATCTGTACCAGTTCATTTTCCATGCCCTCTGGACTAAAAAGATAATCACAATACTCGCCTAAGGAGTTTAATTTTAACAGCCGCAATCGCTTCTGCAGCCTTGACTCAAGCATAATCTTTTTGGCAGGAGGCATCTTGATGCCGAGTTCAGACTGAATAAAACCAGAGAGCCTGTTAAAGTCTTTATCAGACATCCTTATTGTGCGGCTATTTCCATTTGCGGTGTGATTCATAAGTAAAAACATGGCTTCAGCCATGTTAAATAACAGGTCTAAAGACCTGTTTCTACATTATGTAATTCATAAAAATAATAGGGTTCTAGGGTTCAGTAGCGTTGCCCTTTATGGGCAACGAATTCGTCGGGGATAAACCCCGACGCTACCAGAACCCTCGACCCCTAGAACCCTTCTTTTATTGCCGTTAAACCCCTGCCTCTGCCACACTGCCCTTTATCTCCTGAACAAGTGAAATCTCATCGCTGGAAAATATCCTGTCAATGTCAAGGATGATGATAAACTGGTCGTTTCTCTTTCCCATGCCCTTGATGAATTCGGTCTTTAACCTTGTGCCTATCCTCGGCGCAGGCTCTATCTGGTTAGGCTCCAGATCAATAACCTCCTGAACTGAATCAGCCATAGCCCCGAGAACAATTTTTTCTCCGTCAAGATTTATCTCAACTATGATGGTGCAGGTATTAACTGTCTTCTCTGCCTTAGGCATCCCGAATTTTATTCTCATGTCAACTACAGGCACAACACTGCCCCTTAGGTTTATCACGCCTCGCATAAATTCAGGGGTTCTCGGAACCTTTGTTACTGTTGTGAAGTCAAGAACCTCTCTGACCTGAGAAATATCAAATGCAAATATCTCTTCCTCAAGTTTAAATGTAAGATATTGCGTTGTTTGAGTTATTGTAGAAACAGTCATATTTCCTCCTGTAAAAAGATTATCTCAAAACTTTGAAAAGGGTTCTAGGGTTCAGTAGCGTTGCCCTTTATGGGCAACGAATTCGTCGGGGATAAACCCCGACGCTACCAGAACCCTTGACCCCTCGAACCCTGCCTTTCTAGTATTTCTCAAACTCCTCATCCTCTTCATCCTTTTTGCCAGCGCCTAAATCAAGGGCAACGCCTGCCGTTTTTGTCTCTGACCTGCTTGCTATTGCCCTGGCTGGTTTTGACGTTTCCTTTGCCATATGGGCGACCTTTACCTTCTGCGGCGACATCTTCTTTACGCTTCTCGCTGCCCTTTCTTCACTGCCTATGTTGAAAAAACTTATCGTGCTTTGCAGCTGCTCTGCCTGTGATGAGAGTTCCTCTGATGTGGATGAAAGTTCCTCTGCTGCGCCTGCATTCTGCTGTATCACTTGGTCTAACTGCTGCAAAGCCTTGTTGATTTGCTCTGCGCCGCTGTTCTGCTCATTGCTCGCAGCGCTGATTTCCTGCACAAGTTCTGCTGTCCTCTGTATATCAGGAACAAGTTTGGTAAGCATCTCCCCTGCCCTCTCTGCCACCTCAACGCTTGTTGATGATAATTTGCTGATTTCTGCTGCCGCCACCTGACTTCTTTCTGCTAGTTTTCTTACCTCGCTTGCAACCACTGCAAAACCTTTGCCATGCTCGCCTGCCCTTGCCGCCTCTATTGCTGCATTAAGCGCCAATAGGTTTGTCTGACGGGCGATTTCTTCTATTATTGATATTTTTCCTGCGATTTCTTTCATTGCTGAAACCGTCTCTGATACTGCCTTCCCGCCATCCTTTGCATCATTTGAAGACTTTAACGCTATCTTTTCTGTCTGATGGCTATTGTCTGCATTCTGTTTGATATTGGAGGTCATCTCTTCCATTGATGATGATGTCTCCTCTATTGATGCTGCCTGCTCTGTTGTGCCCTGTGATAACTGCTGGGCTGATGCGCTTAACTCTTGGCTGCCTGATGCTACATTGTCCGCTACTGTCCTGACATCTGTTACTACCTCTTTAAGTTTCTCTACCATGTTTTTCATGGCAGAAAGCAATTGCCCTGTCTCGTCTTTGCCATTTACCTCTATGTCTACAGTAAGGTCTCCGCCAGATAAACTGTTCATCACTTTAACGCCTTCATTTAATGGAATGGTAATGCTCCGGGCAAGTATGATGCTAATTCCTACACCAATCACAATTGAGATGAACATGAATGCCAGTATTATTGCAGTCGTCTTTCTGGCAACGTCTATCAATACTTTTTCTATACCCAATGCCTGTTCGAGTTTTTCATTGGAAATCTTTTCTACTGTCCCCTCTAATTTGTGTATAGAATCTTTATACTCCGAAATAGCCTTATTTGCCTCCTGAGACGTCTTTATTTGCCCATTCTGAATCAGTCCGTATACTTTCTCTATTCCTGATTCATAGGATGACAGTTCCTTATGCATTGATTCCATGTTTTCCTTGTCTTTCTGAAGGGTGAGTATTTTGTCCAGATCAGAAAGATTTTTTTGCAACTCCTCTCTGTCTTTCTTCCACTTTGTCAGATATTCAGCCCTCTTTTCGGCTGAATCAATATTTAAAAAAATATCTTTTTCAAACCGCCGCAGACTAATAATGCCGACCTGAGCCATGGCAGCGCTGTCCGATGCCGTTACATCTATCCGGAGCATTTTCACTGTGGAATCGGTAACAGATTGAAGACCTAAATACCCTGCCGCCCCCACGCCGATTAGGAGCAGCAATATCAACCCAAAACCTAAACCCAATTTTTTCACTATCTTCATATTCTTTATCATCGCATCCTCCTTTTAAGTTAATGCGGGTTCAGGTTTGCAACCTGAACCCATAGATTCGTAATGAAATATTCAGGAGCAGGTTGCAAACCTGCTCCCGCAGAGGTAGGAGCAAACTCCTGTTTGCGATTGTGCTATCGCCGTCAGGAGACGGCTACTACCATATAAATATGGCATTCTTTCCCTCACCTCCTATTTTACAGATTTTACCAGTCTCGGCACATCCAGTATCAGCGCCACTGTTCCGTCGCCTAATATGGTTGCGCCTGATATGCCTTCTATATTTTTATAAACCCTGCCCAATGATTTAATAACTGCCTGCATCCCGCCGAACAATCTATCCACAATAAATCCCATTTTATGCCCCGCATACCTTGCCACAACAACATGCTCTGAAGCCTTCTGTTCATTAAAAACCTCTCTGAGCCGCATATACGGCAGAACCTCGCCGCGCAGATTTATATAATTCCTTTTATTCGCCGTCTGTCTTTCAAGCCCTGATAATTCAATGCACTCAACAACCATATCAAGCGGAATCACATAAAAAGATTCTCCCACGCCGACCATAAAACCGTCAATAATCGCCAGTGTCAGCGGCAGGCGGATTCTGACTGTTGTTCCGATGCCTTCTTGTGTCTCAACCTCAACCGTGCCTCTAAGCGATTCAATATTCCTCTTTACCACATCCATGCCAACGCCTCTGCCTGATAGTTTAGTAACTTCATCAGCAGTGGAAAAACCCGGCTCAAATATGAGGTTAAATATTTCATTGTCAGTCAAGGTCTGTTGTTCATGGCTTGGGCTGACCATGCCCCGCTCTATTGCCTTTTTGAGGATTTTATCCTTATTAAGCCCTCTGCCGTCATCCGAGACCTCAATAACAATGCTGCCTGCGTCATGATAGGCATTAAGGCGGATAACGGCTTTGGCAGGTTTTCCATGTTTAATCCTGACATCTTGATTTTCAATGCCGTGGTCTGCTGCATTGCGCACAAGGTGCATAAGCGGGTCTCCGATTTTTTCAACCACGGTCTTGTCAAGTTCGGTCTCTCCTCCCTTTGTTATCAGTTCAATCTCTTTGTCAAAATCGCGGCTTATATCGCGCACAATCCGCTTGAAGCGGTTGAAGGTTTCGGCTATCGGAAGCATCCGCACATTCATGGCATTGTCGCGGATGTCCTCTACAAGCCTTGACATAACTGAAAGCGATTCAGAGAGTCCTGTATCTTTTATGCGCTGCGCATGCTGGTTTATATTGGCATTTGAGATTACCAGTTCGCCGACTAGATTCACAAGTTTATCAAGTTTATGGGTGTCTATGCGGATAAACCTTGCTTCACCCGATAATCCCCCCCCGACATTGTAGGGGCTTGATTTATCAAGCCCACCACTGCGGGGCGGATAAATCCGACCCCTACAATTTTCATCCCCCTCGCTGCCCCTCTTTTGCGGGTTCAGGTTTGTAACCTGAACCGAGGGGGAGGGGGGAGTTGCAGGCTGGATATTTATTGCGCAGT
>JACRNI010000147.1 GCA_016234925.1 Deltaproteobacteria bacterium
AGGACAAAAGAAATCGTCTCATATAAAAAGGCAAAGGAGATTTTTGATTTAATAGCGCTTTCTGCGTGGAAAAACGGCGAGCCGGGTGTTGTGTTCATAGACAGGATAAATAAGGCAAATCCAACACCGCATATATGCGAGATTGAGGCAACAAACCCTTGCGGGGAGCAGCCGCTCCTTCCTTATGAGTCATGCAATCTTGGAAGTATAAATATGGCGAGGATGATAAAGAAAGGGGCAAGGGGTCAAGGGGTCAAGGGGTCAGGTGATAAAGAAATCAATCCCTTGAACCCTAGAATTCTAGAACCCTTGAACCCTTTTAATTATGAAATAGATTGGGATAAACTTACCAAAACAATACGGCTCGGCGTCAGATTTCTTGACAATGTCATTGATGTAAATAAATATCCCCTCCCTCAGATTGAGGCTATTACAAAGGGCAATAGAAAAATAGGTCTCGGCATAATGGGGTTTGCAGACATGCTTGTAAAATTAAGAATACCATATGATTCAGAAGAAGCCATTGCAATCGCAGAAAAGGTTATGGCTTTTATCAATAAAACAGCATGGGAAACATCGCAGGAACTTGCTGATGAGCGAGGCGCATTCCCAAATATAAAAGGAAGCGTCTTTGACAAACCTGATATAAAGCCTGTCAGAAATGCAACAACAACAACTATTGCGCCAACAGGCACACTTTCTATAATTGCAAACTGCTCAAGCGGGATTGAGCCAATATATTCGCTCTCTTACACAAGGGAGATTTTAGAAGGGCAGAAACTTTCTGAACTCCATCCGCTTTTGCAAGAAGTGGCAGAGGAAGAAGGATTTTTTAGCGATGATTTAATGGATTACATATCAAAAGGCGGCAGCATTGATGCGCGAAAGGATGTGCCTGAAAAAATAAAAAATATCTTTAAAACCGCATTCCAGATACCAGTGGAAACCCATATAAAAATGCAGGCAGTTTTTCAAAAATACACTGACAATGCAGTAAGCAAGACTATAAACCTTCCAAATGACGCAAAACCTGATGATGTAAAAAACGCATTTCTTCTAGCATATAAACTCGGCTGCAAAGGTGTAACCGTCTATAGAAGCGGGACAAGGGGAAAACAGGCGCTTACATGCAAGGAAACGCTATACTGTTAGTTGACGCTGAAAAACACCCATTTGCTACGTTATCGTTGCTCATATATCTACATATGTAGTCTAGCGGATTTATCGGCGTTTTTTAAACTTGTCTCTGCAATCTTTAAGCAGGGATGCGCCCAATAAATTGGGCAACTACACTGCATCTGTGCAGTTTTTGAGCGTCAACTTTATCCTTGAATATTTTGCAGGGTATTGGTAAAAGATAATAAATTTCTATATGGATTTACTCTACCTTGATTACAACTGCTTTCAAAGGGGTTTTGACGACCCTCACCAGATAAAGATTCAACTGGAGGCTCTGGCATGCGGAGAAATCTTTGCCAGAACTGAAAGGAAAGAAGTCAAACTGGTGTGGTCTTTCATGCATGAGGATGAAAATATTCTTTGCCCCATCATGGAGCGAAAGATGGAGGTTTTTCGGCTTTCTTCTCTGTGCAAGGCAAGAGTGGGGACAGAAAAGGAGATACACTATCTTGCCAAAGAGTTCCAACAGAAGGCAAAGTTGTCTTCAAAGGACGCTATCCACATGGCTTGTGCATGTTATGCAAAGGCTCGTTTTTTTCTAACCTGCGATGATGAACTAATTAAGCGGGCTAAAAGATTAAACCTTGAAATGAAAGTTATAAATCCTATAGAGTATATAAGGGAGGTTAAAAATAATGCAGACAAAAACTATGGATGATGCAGAGATTAAATTTAAAGGTATTGAAGCTCTGAACAAAACCCTCGGCGCTACTGCTGCCCTCAAATTTCTCACCATGCTTCACCGAGAGTCTACTGATTATGTAGAAATCTCTAGGAAGCTATACGAAGGACAAACCATTGAGGAGATATTCAAAAGGGCAAAAAAACAGTGGAAAGGATAATGTGTTGGTAAAAGGAGGATATGATTACGCAGATATTGAAATATGATTACACAGATTTAAAAATACAGTATTTCGTCTATACCACCAGATTGGGATGATAGACGAAGTAATTGCGGATATGAATGAGTTGTCAAAAGCCAAAGTGCTAATTAAGGAGAGTAAAATATGAGCAAATTTGAAGGATGGTTTTGTGATACATGCGGTGACATCATTAAAAAAGCAGAGGATGGGTGGATGGAATGGATAGAATTTGAAGACATAAAGGGGAAGCAGAAAGGTCGAAATTTACGCCTTGTTCATCATAAACCAGCGAGTCCAAAAAAGTCTGAGCATGGTTGCCAATTTAATGGTGATTACGAATTTCGGAAAGACAGAGGGGTTATTCATGATTTATCATTGAGGGATTTTTTGGGGCCAAATAGCCTGATGTTTCTTCTTTCTTTAGTTGCCGAGAATAGACTCCCAATTCAAGAGGTGTTAGAAATGATAAAACGTTTGCATATCCCAGGATATGAACATGCCAGATTTCATTTTGATAGAGCGATTTCAGAGGGGGTATTTGAACCAAATACATTAAAAGGATACTATTGGCAATCAGATATTAATGCTATTCTCAAATACATTGAAAAGATGTAAGGGTATTTGAATTATGTTTAAAGCACTTTGACCTTCGGCTAACAACAGGACAAAAGATACATCCAAATGCTAACTACAACCAAAAGGAGAACCAATGAAAAAGATATCGCCTTCAATACTATCTGCTGATTTTACAAAACTAGGGATTGAGATTAAAGATGTGGAAAAGGCAGACGCTGATTACATCCACATAGATGTCATGGACGGGCATTTTGTGCCGAATATAACTATAGGTCCTTTGATTGTAGAGGCTGCAAAAAGGGCTACGAAACTCCCTCTGGATGTGCATCTGATGATTGAGACGCCTGAGAAATTCATCCCTGATTTTGCAAAGGCAGGGAGCGACATAATAACAGTCCATGCAGAGGCTTGCAAACATCTGCACAGGACTATCCAGCAAATAAAAGAATTCGGTAAAAAGGCAGGGGTCTCTATAAACCCAGCAACCCCGGTTTCAGCAATTGAAAATATCATTGAAGATGTGGACTTAATTCTGATTATGAGCGTAAACCCCGGTTTCAGCGGTCAGGGATTTATAAAATCCAGCATCCCGAAGATACAAATGGTCAGAAAGATGATAGATGAAAAAAGGCTGAATATTGAAATTGAGGTTGACGGCGGGGTAAAGATAGAAAATATCGGCATGGTCTCAAATGCTGGCGCTGATGTGTTTGTTGCTGGCTCTGCGATATTTGGAAGTAAGGACTATAAAAAGACAATCCAGCAGATGAGGGAAGAGATTAGCGCATATGGGGTTAACAGTATTGAGTAACCCTTTTGATAATGCAGGAAAATGACTTCATAACACTCAATAACATAAAATACGAGTGGCTCGGCCAATCCACTGTAAGGATCACCACAGATGATAATATACACAGACCCTGTAATGCTTGATGAAAATCCTTCAAAGGCTGATTTAATCCTCATAACCCACCACCATGTTGACCACTGCCTGCCTGAATTTGTATCTGCAATCAGGACTGAAAAAACCAAAATGGCTGCATTTTACGACAGTTATATCAAACACTGCGCGCAGGACATAAAAGCCGTAAGGACAGTAAAAATCGGGCAGACTATTGAATTGTCAGGAGTAAAGATTACGGGCATAGAGGCATATGCAAAAAAGGGTTTTCATATGAAGGGCGAAGGATGCGGGTTTTTGATTGAACTAAAAGAGCAAAGGATTTACTTTTCAGGGGACACGGCAAAGACAAAAGAGATGGAAGACTTAAAAAATATTGATGCCGCTATAGTTTCAATCTGCGATAATATCTATGCCATTGATACAAATGAAATCATAGAGGCAATAAAGGAGATGAAGCCAAAACTCTTTATACCTGTGCATTTTACTCCCGTAGATGCGCCAGAACCTATGCTTGAAAAAGGCGCCCTGTCAACAAAAGACCCGAGATTTTTTACAAGAAAAGAAGATGTAAATAAACTCATCCCCTTATTTGATGGCACAGAGATTCAAGTTGCTGTGTTAAGGAAACTTGGCGAGTATAATAAACTGCCTTAATTCTATTGTTTAATCTGTGCCGCTCATTTTAACACGAGGTTTTTTAACTTCTACTTGGAATAAGTTCTGCCCTTTCCCCGCGAAAGAAAAGGAGCAAAAACATCCCGATTGTGAGCATTAACGAGCCGATTATAATCCAGATTATCCCCGGGTCTTTGTTGATGGTCATTACAACATACTGCGTCATTATATAATCAGCCAATTCTATGTCATAACCATCAATCGTTGTCTTGCTTCCGGGTCTTGAAATAACAAGCCAGCCTTTTGCGGTTTTCCCATCCCTTGAAACAATGATTTCCTGCGCAGGATTTCTAAATTCATTTGAGCGGGAGTATGGGCTGTCTTTTTCATCCATTGCAAAATCAGGGATAATTGCTCCGAGTTTAAAAGATGCGCCGTCCTTTGCTGTAAAACTGCTGTTAAATTTTGCGCTAAATCTTTCATCGCCTATCTTTAAAACAATGCCTGCTGGTGTTTCGCTGTGGTCTGCATAATAAAATGCAATGCCTTTGTAGAGCAATGGCCTGTTTATTTGAATATTATCCATTAGAATCTCTTTTCCATTTTCAAAAAGCGTTGCCATAATCTTTAATTCTGTCGGCATACCTGTTTTTGAAAGTTTCACATCCATATCATCAAATCTTATGGAAATATTTTTTTGCTGTAGGATACTAACAACCTCCCCTTTCATCACAGGAATTACAGGATTTCTAAAACCATATAGGCTTCCGACTAAATGTCCGAAAAGCGCTATTAAAAAACCTATATGGACAATATGTGGGAAAAATGTGCGGATAGGGAGTTTATTTTTTAATATGGAATAGAGTTTGTCAACTGTGCAGACAAAGACATTTATTGCGAATAAAAAGATGAGGCTGATAAGGATAAAAATCCACAACGTCATCTGAAGGTTTTTTATGCCGTATTTAAACAACCACGGCAGGAGTATAATCTGGTCTATGCCCCTATAGATTTCAGGGTTATTTTTAACAATCAGCGAACCCCAGATTGAATCAATGACAATCAGGATTGCCAGAATTACTGTTAAAGTTACTGATGAAAAAAATCTCCAGATGGTTTTCATATTAAAAACTGTGGCTGCTCCTCATTAAGAGGCTCACGCCCAGATATGTGAAAAGCACTACAAAAAAACCAATCACTGTTGCAATTGCAAGCCCTTTGCCGCGCCACTCCCTCACATAATATGCGTGCATTGCGCCTGCATAATAAAACCATACAATAAACGACCATATTACCTTTGGCTCCCAGAGCCAGTACATACCCCATGCAAGATATGCCCATACTGCGCCTGAAAACATAGAGACAGAAAAAAAGAAAAATCCCCAGAGGATGCTGCGATTGGCAATATCTTGAAAGTTTTTTTTCTCTAAAAATTCTCCCTCTCCACTTGCCCCTCTCTCCCTCGCCCGCTGGGAGAGGGTTGGGGTGAGGGCGGGTGAGGGATAAACCAGATATAAAACAGCCCCGGAAAATGCCAGTGTAAAAAGTGCATATCCTGCAAATGATGATATTACATGGGTTTCAAACCACCTTGTATTAAGGATAAGTGTAAGCGGTGCGCCGGGCTTCTCATTTGCATTTGCAAATGTCATTGCAAGCATTGCAACAGGTATTGTTATAAGTTCTGTGAGCCTCTCATTGTATCTGAATATTACAATTACACTAACCAGCACAGTTGACCAACTGTAAAAAAGAAGCGTCTCATACATGTTTGCCATTGGCGCATGGCCTGTCTCGTATGTCCTTATGATAAGTAAAATTGTATGACTGGCTAAACCTAAAACAAGGCTTGCTCTGGAGAGTTTTTCAATCAAATTATTTTTTGTCAGATGATGGATAATAACGACAAAAAAGCCCAGCAGGTAAAATATAATTGTGGTGTAAAGGAAAAACCTCATCTATTTAGCGCCTATAATCTTGTGCAGTTGCGGCTGAAGCCTCACATTTAAGCCGTCTTTCAGAATCCATTTTGAAAGTTGAGCAAGGGATTTTTATAAGTGTCTTTACCCATTCATAGTCATTTCTGTCAACTAGGACAAATTTTATCTCATCACCTTTTGCAAGATGTTTTAGATTTTTCTCATCAAAACTACACGAAAAGCCGCTGCCCGGCGTTTTTATATCCATTATCTTTACAACCCTTTTGTCAATGGGCTTTAGACTGATTGTGCCGTTGGTCTCAAGAAGGACTTTATATTTTTTTGCAAGGAGTTTTTTGATGAGAAGCACGGCTTCATCCTGAATAAGCGGCTCACCGCCTGTTATCTCAACCATATTGCATTTAAACTTTTTTACCTCATGCAGAATATCGTCAATGGACCTATCATAGCCGCTATCCAAATCCTGCGCATATGCAGTGTCGCAGTATTCGCATTTAAGATTGCAGCCTGCAAGCCTTATAAAAATACAAGGGAGCCCTGCATAACTAGACTCCCCCTGTATGCTGAAAAATATTTCGGATATTTTCATTTTGATTATTTTACAAATAATTGCTAAATATTCACGCTCAAAAATGCACAGATACGAGGCGGCTAGGAGCGAGCAGCGGAGCATACTTTTCTAGGTATGTGAGCAGCGCAGCGACGAAGACAACGAAGTAGATGGGCGTTTTTCAGCGTGAACTAACCGCCTTTGCCCCAATATCCCTTCTATAATGCACCCCGTCCCAGTTTATCTTTTCTACCGCTGTATAGGCATTTTTTATTGCCCTTTTTATGCCTGTGCCAATGGCTGTTACGCCCAAAACCCTGCCGCCGTTTGTTACAAGTCTGCCGTCTTTTACAGATGTCCCTGCGTGAAAAACAAACACATCCTTCATATCTTTTAGATTATCAAGTCCATTTATCACCTTGCCTTTTTCATAATCACCGGGATAACCCTCTGATGCCATAACAACACAGACCGCTGTTTTTTTATCCCATTCAAGTTTTATATCTTTAAGCCTGTTTTCTATTGCAGCCATAAACAGAGCAACAATATCTGTTTTAAGACGCATTAGTATGGGCTGGGTTTCAGGGTCTCCGAACCTTGCATTGAATTCCAGAACCTTCGGGCCTTTTTTTGTAAGCATAAGCCCTGCATAAAGGACACCTTTAAAAATTCTGCCTTCTGCTCTCATTGCATTGACTATCGGAAGCATAATCTCATCCATAACCTTTTTTTGCATGGAAGGTGTGATTATCGGCGCGGGCGAATATGCGCCCATGCCGCCTGTGTTGGGTCCTTTATCATCATCATAAACTGCCTTGTGGTCTTGTGCAGATGCAAGGGGCAGAACAGTTTCACCGTCTGTAAACGCAAGGAATGATGCCTCCTCGCCTGCAAGGAATTCTTCAATTACAACCCTGTTGCCTGCATCGCCGAATGCCTTTTCTTTCATTATAATATCTACTGCAAGAAATGTCTCGTCCATTGTAGGACATATGAACACACCCTTGCCTGCTGCCAAGCCGTCTGCCTTTACAACAACAGGGGGATGGTGTTTTTCAGCATATTCTTTTGCATCATCCGCATTTTCAAAGACCTTGTATGCAGCGGTCGGTATGTTATATTTCTGCATCAAATCTTTTGAAAATGCCTTGCTCCCCTCAATCTCAGCGGCATTTTTAGACGGCCCAAAAATCTTTAACCCTGCTTTTTCAAACTCATCAACAATGCCCATTGCAAGAGGCTGTTCAGGGCCAACAACAGTTAAATCAATCCCTTCCTTTATTGCAAAGGCTTTCAACTCTTCTATGTCATCTGCCTTTATATTTACACATTCAGCAATTTCAACGATACCGGGATTCCCGGGCGCACAGAAGATTTTTTCAACCTTTTTGCTTTGAGCAATCTTCCATACAATTGCATGTTCCCTTCCGCCGCTGCCGATAACTAGAATTTTCATATAATTTCTCCTGAATTTAATTTAAGATAAAATTACTCATCTTCTGTAAAATAATCTGAATCTATTCTCTTGATTTCGTATGAAACAATTTTTGACACTCCGATGTCGTAATCAATCATAAGTTGAGATAATTGCCCTCCATCAATGAGTATAATTTTGTTATCAATTTTAGACATATACTCTATCGCTTCATTTGAAAAACTGGATGTAGTAATAAAAACGCCTTTTTTTGCTCTTTGTCCTTGCAGTGCCCCAACAAACTTCATAATTTCAGGGCGACCCACAGTGCCTTCCCATCTTTTAGCCTGAATATAAATAACATCTAGCCCCAGTTTATCTTCCTTGATAATTCCATCAATGCCGCCATCGCCGCTTTTCCCTACTGCCTTTCCAGCATCTTTTATTGAACCTCCATATCCCATTTTCACCAGAAGTTCTACAACCAATCTTTCAAAAAAACTCGGCGAACAAGTTTTAACACGATTTAATAACTCATCAGCCAAGTTTTGTCTTATTTTTTGATAGTCATACTCTAAAGACTCCTCAGGTGTTTGTTGACTGATTATTTTAGTTTCAATCCTTGTTGTTTTTGCATCGTCAGTTCTTGATGTTGATATGAATTCAATGAATTCAGGATACTGTTTAAGAAATTCGTCATTTATATGCTGTGGATTTTGTCTTAACGCCTCTAACCCTCGTTGAGTTATTTTAAGAACCCCTCTTTTTGGAGATTCAATAAGACCTGCCTTTTTCAGATATGTTCTAGCCCAACCAACCCTACTATAAAAAATTGACATCTGACCGCTTGGCAAAAGTTCTCTTCTTTCCTCTTCAGATAAATTAAAACTCTGCGCAAGGTTTTCTACAATTTCCCGCAAAGAATGTTCTATCTCGTCAGAAACAAACTTGAGAAATGGCAACATGACACTTTGATAATCAGGAATAGCCATAAAATTACCTCCAACTTTTATATATCTATAAGTTGATGCTCAAAAATCGCACAGATGCAAGGCGGAGCAAGGCTTCAAGCGAGGCATACTTTGTAGTATGTTGAGCGAAGAAGCCGCAGCAACAACGCCGCAGATGGGCGTTTTTCAGCGTCAACTGTTAATGCCTGAAATGCCTAATCCCAGTAAACACCATCGCAATATCATGCTCATCTGCCGCCTTTATAACATCTTCGTCCCTGATTGAGCCGCCGGGCTGGATGATTGCTGTTACGCCTGTCTCTGCTGCCTTGTCAACATTGTCCCTGAACGGGAAAAATGCATCTGATGCCATAACGCTGCCTTTCACATTAAACCCTGCATCTGTTGCCTTCATTATGCCGATTCTTGTGGAATCAATCCTTGACATCTGCCCAGCGCCAATGCCTATGGTCTGGCCATTATTGGCAAATATTATGGCATTGCTCTTTACATGCTTGCACACCTTCCATGCAAACAGGAGTTCCTCAAGTTCCTTTTCAGACGGCTCTCTTTTTGTAACTGTTTTTAAATCTGTAACGCTTGCCTTATCCCATGTCTGAATTAAGAGTCCACCGTTGACCCTTTTAAATTCATAGGTTTTAGGAGGTGCAATATGAGAGGGAATCGTCTCAATCTCCAATAATCTCAAATTATTTTTGTTTTTCAGTATTTCAATGGCATCATTATCAAACCCCGGCGCAAACCCCGGCGCAATGACTGCCTCTAAAAATATCTTGCTCATCTCCTGCGCTATTTTTGCATCAACCTTTCTATTAAACCCGACAACGCCTCCGAATGCAGAGGTCTTATCGCAGGAGTATGCCTTTAGATATGCGTCATGTAAACTTGTATGCGACATTGCCACACCGCATGGGTTATTATGCTTTATAATGACGCAGGCAATCTCATGAAAATCCTTTGCAAGTTCAATCGCAGAGTTTAAATCAAGAATATTGTTGAATGAAAGTTCCTTGCCCTGAAGTTGTCTTGCATTTGATACGCAAGGCTCTTCTATTTTTAAGTCTCTATAAAATGCAGCCCTTTGATGAGGATTCTCGCCATATCTCAAGTCCTGAGCCTTTTTAAACTGTATGGAAAATGTATCAGGAAAGTCCTGTTTTGGTTCTACGCTTCCGAGATAATTTGAGATTGCAGCATCATACCTTGCTGTTAATTGAAAAACCCTTTTTGCAAGATAGAGTTTTGTCGCATCTGAAACAGCGCCGCTATTCTGTTTCATCTCATCTATGATTTTGCCGTAATCATTGGGGTCTGTTACAACTGCTACATCTTTATAGTTTTTTGCAGCAGCCCTGATCATTGTTGGGCCGCCTATGTCTATGTTTTCTATTGCATCCTCAAAAGATGCGCCCTTTGCAATGGTATCCTCAAATGCGTAGAGGTTTACAACCACCATATCAATCGGCAGTATCCCGTGCTTTTCCATCTGTTCGCAATGCTCTTTTTTCCCCCTCATGCCAAGTATGCCGCCTGCAATCTTTGGATGCAGCGTCTTTACCCTTCCGTCAAGCATCTCAGGAAAGCCTGTATAATCAGAGATATTTACAACCTTTATGCCTGCCTTTTTCAGGACATCAGCAGTCCCGCCTGTTGACAGGATTTCAACCCCAAAGTTTGCAAGTTCCTTTGCAAATTCTGCAACCCCTTTTTTGTCTGTAAGACTTATTATTGCACGGCTGATCTTTTTCATGTCTTTATTTAATCCTCCACTTCTTTTAAACCTAAAGGTTTGAGTTACTGTAACTCAAGGCTTTAGCCTTGAATAAATGGGAACCCCATCCCTTTTAAAAACTCCTTTTGAAAGTGACTGCTGCCTGAAAGGGAGAGGTGCTTTGTATTTCTTGCAATTTCCTCTGCCTCTTTTCTTTTTTGTTCTGAGCAAAGGGCGAGTTTTGCGCCATCAAGTGCGGCATCACCGATAAATATTACTTTGTCTAGCCACTCTTTTTCAATAACACCAATATCTGCAAGACTATTTTTATTTATGTTACTCCCGAATGCGCCTGCTATAAAGACCTTTTCAACTTCATTAGAATTTACATCCGCTTTTTTTAAAAGGAGTTTTATGCCTGCCTGAATTGCAGCCTTTGCAAGTTGTATTTCACGGACATCGTTTTGTGTAATTGTGATTTCTTTTTTTGCATCTTTGTAAAGCAAAAAGGCATTGCCCTGCTCTTCATTCCTTGCCCCTCTCCCTAACCCTCTCCCCATAGGGGAGAGGGAAGGGTGCGGGGGTTCTTTTATCCTATTTGCAAGATTGCCTTCTATCTCATCCCTATTTTTTATCCGTCCCGAAGTATCTATAATACCAGCATTCAATAATTTTGCAACAGCATCTATTACGCCTGAACCGCAAATGCCCTTTGGAGTTGCATTGCCAATAACATCCAATATTATTTTATCGTCCTTAATCTTAATGCCCTGAATTGCGCCATCATCTGCTATCATCCCATTTTTTATTGTCCCGCCTTCAAATGCAGGCCCTGCTGCTGTTGATGTTGCAATCAATCCATTTTCAGAACCAAAAACTGTTTCATTGTTTGTGCCTATGTCAATTAAAAGACATGGCTTCTTTGATTTATGTATCTCAGTTGAAAGAATTCCTGCAACTGTATCGCCGCCTATAAAACCGCCTATTAAAGGAAATGTATAAACCCAGCCTTCTGGATTTATATCAATGCCGATTTCATCAGGTTTTATTTTTTTTGATTCTTTAAAAGAGGGTCTATATGGAACTTTAGCAAGTGCTGCTGGCGAGATGCCTAAAAAAAGATGCTCCATTGTTGAATTGCCTGCTATTGTAACAAATTGAACATCTTTTGGGTTTGTTAATTTTTTAATAATATCATTACAGGCATTAACTACATCTTCTTGAAGCGCTTTGAGTGTTTCTGGTTTGGCAGTTGCTGCAGTAATCCTTGAGAGGACATCTTTACCCCATTTTGCCTGAGGGTTTGGCAGAAATGCGGTGACTTCCCCGATAGAAACATTCGGGGACAAGTTTTCCTTGCAGATTTCTAAATCAACAAGAGAACCGACAATCGTTGTTGTGCCTATGTCAAAGGCAATACCAAATTTGGATTTTGGATTTACATTCACACTATCTTGTTGATACTGAAAAATACCTTTTTAGAGTTCACGCTCAAAAATGCCCAGATGCAAGGCGTTGTAGTTTGCCGATTTATCGGCGCTTTTAAATACGCTCAATAAATTGAGCAACTACAAGTATGTTGAGCGAAGAAGCCGCAGCGACAACGCAGCAGGTGGGTATTTTTCAGCGTGAACTATTTTGTCGGTATCGGCGCGCTTGTCAGGAGATACTTTATATCCTCATCCTCAAAATGGAAGCCTGCGCCAATGAATAAAGACTCATTGCCGACCCTGCTTATAAAGTCGTCATAACCGCCTGTAACAAAGAAGTATTTGCCGATGCTGTATGTTGCCGCTGCCTTGAGTCTTGGATTCCGCTTTTTGTCAAAGTCAAATGCCTCAAATGTAAATTTTAGTTTGTCATTCAACAAATGATAGTCAGCGCCAAAACCCCCTGTTGATTCTATAAGTCCGCCCCTCACTGTTACATCATGAAACCTCTTTGCAATCTGGGCAGAGAATTTTATTGAATCCTCTGTTTCAATCTCCTTCTTTATAGTGGTTGTGCCGCCGGTTGTTGTCTCTGTTGTCTTTGTCTTTCTTCTTCCCTGCGGGTCGTCAACAACCTCTATTAAGTAATATTTGTCGGCCTTTGGCTGTATCCTTAAAGACAAATAACTCTTTGCATCGTTGATGTTGTCATGGGTTGACGGGTCATTTATAAGTTTGCCAAGCGTGCCTTCGCCTTTGTCAATCTTTTTTGCAACATTTCCAATTGATGTGACAGTATCATCTATCTTTGGCTCAACATTCTTTGCAAGTTTATTCATGGTCTCCATTGTCTCTTCAAGTTTTACTGATGCTGCCTTTAAATTGCCAATGCCGTCCTTTAGATTGCTCCTGTTTTCTGCAATAACTTGATTCAGATTATCTGAAATAGATTTCATGCCATCTGCTATCTCAGGACTTCTATCCTTTAATAGTTTTGAAAAATCCTCAAAATTTGTAAGCATCCTCGTGAATTTCTGGTCATTTGACGCAACAACAGCATTTAGATTGGTTGTAAGTTCTTCAACATTTGTAACAATCCTTCTTAGAACCGCCTCTCCTTCGCTGCCCCCCAACACGCCGCTGACCGATGTGCTGACAGATTTTATATCTGTTGCAATCTCGCTCAACTGATTTATGAGCCTGTCCATATCAGTATATGTTGTAACCCTTGTTATCTCGCCGCCATGCTCTACCAAAGGCGCATTTGGAGAGCCGGGTATAAGTTCAAGAAATCTCTCTCCAAGCAAGCCTTTTGTTTTTAGAACAGCGACAAAGTCTGTGCCGATTTTTACACCGGGATAAAGCCTCAATATAACCTTTGCCTTGTTGTCCTCAAGAACTATATCCTTAACCCTTCCAACCTCAACCCCTGCAATGCGGACAGATGCGTCATTGTCAAGTCCTGCAGCAGAAGGCATTTTAACAGACACATCGTATCCTTCACCTCTGCCAAACTGCATGCCTCCAACCCTCAAAGACATATAGACAAGTATAATCACGCCCAGCAGCACAAACATGCCAACCTTCGCCTCTGGATTTAATTTGAACATCTTTGTCTTTCTCCTATTTGCCTATTGCCCATAGCCTAACACCTAATCAATACACCTTTATCGGCCCTTCCGCCCTTCCTTCAATAAACTGCCGGAGGACTGGATTTATTGTTGCCTTTATCTCATCAACTGTCCCTGTCTCTATTATCCTGCCCTCGTGCAGCATTGCCACCTTATCCGCTATCTTGTATGTGAGGGCAATGTCATGGGTTATTGCGATATATGTTGTCTTCAAATCCTTCTGTGTTTCAAGCATGAGGTGTGCAATAGAATCTGACATAATCGGGTCAAGCCCTGTTGTAGGTTCATCAAACAGAACTATCTCGGGGTCCATTGCAATAGCCCTTGCAAGACCAACCCTTTTTTTCATGCCGCCGCTCAAATCTGCCGGCATCATATCCTCAACACCGACAAGTCCGACCCTTTTGAGTTTATCCCTGACTATATCCATTATCTCGTCTTCATGTTTATCAGTATGCTCTCTTAACGGGAATCCCACATTTTCTGCGACTGTCATTGAATCAAAAAGCGCTGCGCCCTGAAAAAGCATGCCAAACCTTTTTCTTATATTATTAAGTTCCTTTTCATCCATTGCAGTAAGTTCTTCGCCATCAAGCATGATATTGCCTTCATCAGGTTTCAGCAATCCTATGATGTGCTTTATAAGCACGCTCTTGCCTTCGCCGCTTCTGCCGATAATAACA
The DNA here is from genome assembly GCA_016234925.1 of Deltaproteobacteria bacterium. GTDB lineage: Bacteria > Desulfobacterota > GWC2-55-46 > UBA9637 > GWC2-42-11 > JACRNI01. The sequence continues at coordinate 14,468 of JACRNI010000147.1, forward strand.
GTAATCTTGCCCTGCTCAACGTCAAGATTTATTCCGTCAAGGACTTTTTTATTGTTGAATGACTTTTTAAGTTCGTTAATCTTTATCATAATGTTATTAAACAGGCAACTAATACAAACGGATTAAATAAATTGACATCATACAAACGTAAGAAATGGCTTTAGACAAGGCGGACGACGAGGAAAACCGCAGGCATACTTTTTAGTATGTTGAGGATTTTCCGAGGAGTCCAACGCAGTATAAAGGCATTTATTGCGTTTGTATTACTTGAACATCATTGATGTCAGGAAATAATCTGCAATAAGTATCAGCACAGATGACATAACAACAGAGTTGGTTGCCGCCCTTCCAACCCCTTCAGCGCCTCCCTTTGTATAGAATCCTTGATAACATGCAACAAGGGAAAGTATAAGCCCAAAGAAAAATGATTTTGTTATGCCGTCAAATATATCCTCCATTTTTACAAAATCAACTGTCCTTCCAATATATACACCGGGGTTTATATTCAAGACATGAACGCCGATAAAATATCCGCCGGCAACGCCTATGAAATCTGCAATAACTGTCAGGACAGGGAGCATCAAAATCCCTGCCAGAATCCTCGGCACAACAAGATATTTTATGGGATTCACAGCCATTGTGTATAATGCGTCTATCTGCTCTGTAACACGCATTGTTCCGAGTTCAGTTGCCATTGCAGAACCAGCCCTGCCTGTAACCATTAGCCCTGTCAAGACAGGTCCAAGTTCCCTTGCCATACTGAGCGCAACTGTCGGCCCGACAAGGCTCTCTGCGCCAAATCTCTTTAATGCATTATAACTCTGAAGCGCCAGAACCATGCCTGTAAATGAGCCTGTTAATAAAACAACAAACATGCTCTTTACACCAACAAATTCCATCTGTTTAAAAATATTTCTTAATTTGAACGGCGGTATAAACATCCACATAATGGACTGATAAAGCATAAGAAATATCTCGCCTGTTATCCTTACAAAGTCCTCAGCCATCTGCCCTATATATTCAAATAGTTCTCTCATGTTTTATATTCCCGCGGAACCCTTTTATTTATCCCGCATAATATCTCATAAGGGATTGTTTCCGCCTTTTCAGCAATTTCTTCCACTGCTATCTCCTCGCCGCCGTCCCTGCCTATAACAGTAACCTCATCCCCTTCGCAGACATCCTTTATATCTGTAACATCCAGCATTGTCAAGTCCATACAAACAACACCTGCAACCTTTGCCCGTGCGCCGCGGACAAGCATCTCTCCTTTGTTAGAAAGATGCCTTGGATAGCCGTCGCCATAGCCTATTGGGACAGTCGCTATAATGCTTTCCCTGTCTGCGACAAATTGCCTGCCGTAACTTACTGAATGTCCTATTGGTATTTTTTTTATCTGGATTATTCTGGTTGCGAGTCTCATTACAGGTTTTAAATCTATCATCTTCTTTAATATTTTTACAGGATATGAACCATACAACATTATACCGGGTCTTACAAGGTTGAAGTGTGTGGATGGAAGATTAACTGTAGCAGCGCTGTTTGCAATATGCTTAAATAACGGATCAAAACCCATGCCTTTTATAATATCTATAGCCTTTAAAAATAAATCCATCTGCCCGCCTGAAAAACCCCTTTCATCCTCGTCTATTTCAGCAAGATGAGTAAGGACGCCTTCAATCTCAATATTTTTCAGGTCTTTTAATCCCTTAAAAAATCCTGCTACCTGATTCGGAAGCAGCCCAAGCCTTCCCATGCCTGTATCAATCTTGACATGAATTTTTATTTTCCCTTTTGCGGCACTATTTAAAGAAATGACAGTTTCGCTGTCAAAAACTACTGGTGTAAGATTATATTTTATAACATCAGCAGTTTGTTCATTGTATATCCCGCCAAGTATGAGAATATCTGATTTTATGCCAGCATCTCTTAATTCAACTGCCTCTTCCAATATGGCAACACCAAAATATCTGCACCCAATCTCTTCAAGTGTCTTTGCAGCCTGAACAGCGCCGTGGCCATATGCATCCGCCTTTACAACTGCAAGGATATTTACACCCTCTGCTAATTGTTTTTTTAATTGAAGATAATTATATCTGATTGCATCCAGATCTATAAATGCAGTGGTTGGTCTTTTTCCCATTAATACTCCATTGCCTTTTTTAATGCCATGGTTATCCTCTCCTTTGTCGGCGCATAATGGTCTTCAAGTTTTGCAAAGGGTATGACTGTATCAAAGCCGGCAACCCTGATTATCGGGGACTTTAAATAAAGAACTGCCTCTTCTGCAATGGTCGCTGATATTTCAGCGCCGAGCCCGCAGTTCTTTGCAGCCTCATGAATAATAACAAGCCTGCCTGTTTTTTTAACTGATTTTGTAACAGTCTCCTCATCAAAAGGCGATAGGGTCATCAAATCAATAACCTCCGCATCAAAACCTTCTATGCTGTCCAATGTCCTGTGGAGCATATTGCCCCATGTAACAACTGTAATATCCCTGCCTTCTTGAACGATCCTTGCCTTGCCAAGAGGTATTATATATTCTCCTTCAGGCACATCCTCTTTTACAGCCCTGTATGTCCTTGACGGTTCAAGAAATATTACTGGGTCAGGGTCTCTTATTGCTGATATTAAAAGACCTTTTGCATTATACGGCGTTGACGGCACAACAACCTTTAAACCTGCTATATGGCAGAATAATGCCTCTGTAGATTCTGAATGGAGTTCAGGCGCCTTTATGCCCATGCCGTATGGCGTTCTTAAAACGAGGGGGCATGTATATCTTCCCCTTGAACGTGAGCGGATCCTTGCTGCGTGTGAAAAAAGTTGCTCCAATGCTGCATATGTAAATCCCATGAACTGGATTTCTGCAACAGGCTTTAATCCATAGACTGCCATGCCGATTGCAGCGCCGACAATCCCTGA
>JACRNI010000148.1 GCA_016234925.1 Deltaproteobacteria bacterium
ACCGAATATTCGGTCTCCCCTTTTTTAAAGATTACCTTTAAGGTTGTTAAAACTGACTGACTGACTGACTGACTGACTGCAATTTGAGTGCCATTTTAATTTACCTCACTAACCCTTTGCCTTTATTTGTCTCACTTCTTTTGATGTCTCCAACAGTGCATCTGCTAGGGCATTGACTGTTGATTTGACCTCGGACATATCGGTTTTGAGTTCTGAGACATCGGTTTTAAGACCCGAAACATCATCTTCTAATCTACCAACCTTCTCTTCAAGCCTTTTTTGACCATCTTTAAGATAAGAGACATCTGCCTTGAGATAAAAGACATCATCCTTGATAACAGCAACATCTTCTTTGAGTCCGCCGATGTCTGTTTTAATATCTACGAGGATATTTAAAATCTTTTCTTCCATATACCTGCCTAACAACCTTTAAAACTTATTTCTTTTATATCTCTGGCTGGAATATCTGTCAAGGGTTTTTTGGGCTTGAACAAGTGTGACCCTTTATGTGTGCGTAAATACCGTAGGCATAAAGCCTGCGGGCGGCTACCTTTTAACTTACTCCTTAACTCGTAACTGCCTTTCCCAGCGCCTCTTTGCGGGATAGTTTTATCTTGCCTTGTTTGTCTATCTCAAGAACCTTTACAAGAACCTCATCGCCCTCGCTCAGGACATCCTTTACATCTTTAACCCGCTCTTCTGAAAGCTGCGATATGTGAATGAGACCGTCTGTGCCGGGGAAGATTTCAACAAATGCCCCAAAATCCATGATTTTTCTAACCTTGCCAAGATAAATCCTTCCGACCTCAGCCTCTTGAGTCAATTCCCTGACCATGTCTATTGCCTTTTTTACAGCAGATTCGTCTGCTGACGCAATATTGACCTTGCCTGTATCATCTATATCTATCTTCACGCCTGTTTTTTCAATAATGCCTTTTATGTTTTTGCCGCCAGAGCCTATAACATCTTTGATTTTGTCTTGTTTAACATAAATGGTGACTATGCGCGGGGCATGGACAGAGAGTTCAGTCCTGTGCGAGGATATTGCCTTCTTCATCTTATCCAGTATGTGAAGCCTGCCTTCTTTTGCCTGATAAAGCGCTGTTTTTAAAATCTCCCTTGTAACGCCTGTGATTTTTATATCCATCTGCAATGCTGTAACGCCGTCATCTGTGCCTGCAACTTTAAAATCCATATCGCCAAGATGGTCTTCATCGCCGAGTATGTCTGACAATATCGCAACCCTGTCCCCTTCCTTGATAAGCCCCATTGCAATGCCTGCAACTGCTGATTTTACCGGCACGCCTGCATCCATAAGCGAAAGCGATGCGCCGCATACAGATGCCATTGAAGACGAGCCGTTTGACTCAAGGATTTCTGAAACAAGCCTGATGGTATAGGGAAATGTATCATTGGAAGGAACTACCTTTGCAATAGCCCGCTCTGCCAAAGCGCCGTGTCCAATCTCCCTCCTGCCGGGTCCCCTTAAAAATTTTACCTCGCCAGTGCAAAACGGCGGGAAATTATAATGAAGCATGAATGTCTTATACTCCCATCCTGAAATAGCATCTATCTTCTGCTCATCATCTGCTGTTCCAAGTGTTGTAACAACAAGCGCCTGCGTCTCGCCCCTTGTAAAAAGAGCGGAACCATGCGTGCGCGGAAGCAGTCCGACCTCGCATGTAATTGGTCTTATATCCTTCAAGCCCCTGCCGTCTATGCGCAGAGATTCTTTTAACACAGCCTCTCTCATCACACTGTATTTAATATCGTCAAATATCTTTTTGACTTCATCTTCCCTGCCTTCATATTTGGGCTTTAATTCCAAAAGAAGTTCGTTTAATATATCCTTTAAACTCTGGTATCTTTCTTGTTTTGTGTTGATTTTTAACGCTGCCTCTATCCGCGCCTTTGCAAACCTTGTAACTTGAGACACAAGTTCTTCATGTATCTTAAGAGGCGGCATGTTCAGGACTGTCTTGCCTGCGTCAGATTTCATCTGCTCCTGAAGTTTTATAACCGGCTGGACTGACTCATGGGCAAACATCAGCGCATCAAGGATGTCATCCTCTGATACCATTCTTGCCCCGCCCTCCACCATGATTATTGCATCCTTACTTCCTGCAATAACAATATCTATATCGCTTTCTTTCTGCTGGGCAATGCTTGGATTGCAGATAAATTTGCCGTTGATTCTGCCAACCCTCACCCCTGCAATTGGCCCATTAAAAGGTATGTCAGAAACTGCAAGCGCAGCAGATGCGCCTGCCATTGCTGCAATCTCAGGGTCATTCTCATGGTCAACGGAAAGAACAGTCGCTATGACTTGCGTCTCATTAAAATATCCTTCCGGGAAGAGCGGTCTCAAAGGTCTATCAATCAGCCTTGAGGTAAGCACCTCTTTTTCAGATGGCCTCCCCTCTCTTTTAAAAAACCCCCCCGGTATCTTGCCTGCGGCATATGTCATCTCCATATAATTCACTGTAAGCGGAAGAAAATCTGTGCCTTCAGATGCCTCATTCGCAGCAACAGCAGTAACAAGAACAACTGTATCGCCGTATCGGACAACAACACTCCCGCTCGCCTGCTTTGCCATCTTGCCGGTCTCTATTATTAGTTTTCTTCCGCCGAAATCCACTTCATATTGTTTTATCATTAGTTTTAAAATCTCCCTTAAAAACAGTATTTGTAGCCTGCCGATTTATCGGCGTCTTTAAATGCGCTCAATAAATTGAGCAGCTACATTTTCTACATTTTGACTGCCTTACTTTCTTATGTTCAATTTTTCTATAACGACCTTATATCTTGCCGCATCCTTTTTCTTGAGATAGTCCAGAAGCCTTCTCCTCTGGCTGACCAATTTTAAAAGTCCGCGTCTTGAATGGTGATCGTCTGTATGCACCTTGAAATGTTCTGTGAGATAATTGATCCTGTCGCTCAAAAGCGCTACCTGCACCTCTGGAGAACCAGTATCCTTTTCATGGGTTTTGTAGAGCCCAATAATCTCCTGTCTTTTTTCCTGTGTTAGCATTTTCCTTTCCTCCTTTCTTTTTTTATATGATTACACAGATTAAAAACTTGGATTACACAGATAAAGAAAGATTTAATCGGTGTAATCGCTTTACAAAATCTGTGTAATCAATAAAACGCAGTATTTAATGCGTTTTATATATTTTTAAAAACCCTTATAAATTTTATCTTATTCCCATTAAACTGTCCAAGCGCAATAATCCTGCCCTGAAACATAAATTTAACCATATCACCTTGCGCAAGTGTTTGGCAAGCATCTTTTATATCTGGCAGCATCCCATTCATTATACTGCCAGCGCCTTTTTCATCAACAAAAAATGCAGAAATATCCTTAAACATCTCTTCCAAAGTAATAACCCTATCAACTGATACGCTGTCAATCTGGCAACTATCCTTTAGAGAAAACCTCCCATTCCTTGTCCTCTGAAGTGATACAAGATGCGCGCCGCACCCAAGTTTTTTGCCTATATCATAACATAGAGATCTTATATAAGTCCCTTTTGAGCATAATACCCTGAATTTTACATATGGGCCTGAAAATTTTAGAGATATTTCCAGAATATCTATCTCATATATATTTATATCCCTTTGTTCTCTCTCTACATCAACACCTTTTCTTGCAAGTTTATAAAGCGGCACGCCGTTTTTTTTTATTGCAGAAAACATCGGCGGCGTTTGTGAAATCTTTCCCTTAAACCCATTCATCACAGAAACAACATCTTCATTTTTTATAGAGGAAATATCATATGTGTTTGTTATCCTGCCGTCAATATCATATGTGTCTGTCTCTTCTCCGAGTTTCATTTCAGCAATATATTCTTTTATATCCCCTTCAAAAACCCTTGCCAGACTTGTCGCCTCATTTATGCAAAGAAGAAGAACGCCGGTTGCAAACGGGTCTAACGTTCCAGTATGCCCGACCTTATTTGCATTTATAGCCCTTTTAACCTTGGCCACCACATCGTGAGATGTGACACCCTTTGGTTTGTCTATAATTAAAAAACCGTTCATATTTTATGAAAAAAAGGATTCAAGGGGTCGAGGGTTCGAGTGGTCAAGTAAAATCCTAAAACTTTCTTGAACCCTAGAATCCTTGAATCCTAGAATCCTTCCCTA
>JACRNI010000149.1 GCA_016234925.1 Deltaproteobacteria bacterium
GACCGCTCGCTGCAATCATAGGAGGCAAAAAGGTCTCTGATAAAATCGGTGTTTTATTAAGCCTCTGCGATAAGGTTGATAAACTCATAATAGGCGGCGGCATGTCGCTCACATTTTTAAAGGCGCGGGGATATGAGGTTGGGAAATCATTTGCTGAAGATACTGTGCTTGATAAGGCGCTTGAAATAATAAACAAGGCAAGAGAAAAAAATATTAAATTATACATGCCTGTTGATTTTGTCGTTGCTGACAAGTTTGACCCTTCTGCTGAAACAAAGGTTGTAACATTTCAGGAGATACCAAAGGAATGGATGGCGCTGGATATAGGTCCTGCAACTACCACATATTTCAGCGAGGCAATACAGAATGCAAAGACCATTATTTGGAACGGTCCGATGGGTGTATTTGAAATGGACGCATTCAGCAGAGGGACATCTGCAATGGTAACGAGTGTTGCAAATACATATGCAATGACAATAGTAGGCGGCGGCGATACGGATGTTGCTGTTCACCGTGCAGGTGAATTTGCAAAGATGTCATACATATCAACCGGCGGCGGCGCATTCCTTGAACTATTGGAAGGCAAGGACTTGCCCGGTATCGCAGCATTGAGACAGTGCAAAAAAACGTAAGAAGCGTAGCCTCCGACCTTTAGGTCGGATGTCTGTCGGCTTGCAAGGCGGACATAAATGTCCGCAACTACAATATATGCCAAAACCATTTATAGTAGGCAACTGGAAGATGAACATGACAATCCGCAATTCAGCGGAACTTGTTATGAAACTGAGGGATTCCTTGAAGGGAATGGATTCGTCAATTGAGGCGGCAATTGCGCCGCCATTTACAGCGCTGTATCACTTGAGCCATCTTGTTGCTGACAGCCCTATAAAATTATGCGCCCAAGATGTATTCTGGGAAAGAGAAGGCGCTTACACAGGCGAGGTATCGCCCAATATGTTAATTGATATTGGCTGCCAATATGTTATAATTGGCCATTCTGAAAGACGGCAGTATTTTTGCGAAACAGATGAAACAGTTAATAAAAAGGCTATTGCTGCCGTGAAACAAGGTCTAAAGCCAATCATCTGTGTCGGCGAATCGCTTCAGGAAAGGGAAGATGGCAAGACTTTAGATATAATAAAAAGGCAGGTTGAAAAAGGGCTTAAAGATGTGTTGTCAGGACAGATGAAGGACATTGCAATAGCATATGAACCGATTTGGGCAATAGGCACAGGCAAGAATGCGACACCTGATCAGGCTGAAGAGGTTCATAATTTTATACGCAATCTCCTTTATGAGATGTTCGGGTTGAACGCTGTTGCAGATACAAGAATAATCTATGGCGGAAGCGTTAAGGCAAATAATATAGATGTGTTTATGGCGCACGCAAATATAGACGGCGCTCTTGTGGGCGGCGCAAGCCTTGATGCTCAAAGTTTTGCAAGGATAGTAAAATTTCAAAAATTAAAATAAAAATGATTACGCAGATTATAAAGATAGATTACGCAGATTAAAATCAGTGCAATAAATTATAAATTTAGGGGGATAAATGTTTACTTTAATAGTTACGCTTCATGTATCTGTCAGCATATTTTTGATTATAGTAGTGCTTCTTCAGGCAGGAAAAGGGGCGAGCATTGGCGCTGCATTCGGCGGAGCATCAAGCCAGACTCTATTTGGCAGTTCTGGTCCAGCGCCATTTTTGACCAAGATTACAGCAGGCTGCGCAGTTATATTTATGATTACATCTATAACTCTAACCTACATGTCTGCGCATAGATTTAAGTCATCTATAATGAAGGATGTGCCGGCAGTAACACAGCCTCAACCACAAACAACTATGCCACAGCAAGAGACAAAGCCATAATTAAAAATAATACCTCTGCCATCTCGCTCTGAAAACCAAACACATCGCCTGTTATGCCGCCAATCTTTTTTTTGAAAAACAGGGTTGTGAGATAGATAAATAAAAACATAGCAGGAATTAGCAAAAGTCCTTTCAATTTTAAGAATATTGCTGAAAGGATTATTACATCGCCTGTTGCAATAACAAGTTCCCTTGTTTTTGTATGCTCGGCAAATGCCCTGCCAACCCCCTCCCCTTCCCTTGCATAATCTCCCCAATATGCCATTGGCACAACTGCCCATCTGCCAAAAACTGGAAGCAAAAACAGAATTTCATTTTTTGATTCGAAGGGAATATTATTTATTGCAAGGAATTTTATAAGGATAAGAAGAACAAGCGCAACAACGCCGATTGCGCCTATTTGGCTGTCCCGCATGATTTTAAGCCTTTCTTCCTTTGTGCCTCCGCCTGCAATCCCGTCAATCGTATCTGCAAAACCGTCCAGATGAAAACCGCCGTTTGTAAGGATTAAAATAACCAAAAGCAAACCATCTACAATATCGTATGGGAGAAATCTTGACAGGATAATATTTGACAAAACAAGTATTGCGCCTTGAATTGCTCCGACAAGCGGAAAAAATGCAGTTGCCCTGCCAAGTTCATGAGGCTCTACTCTGCCGATAAACTTGATTGGAAAGATTGTGAGGAGTTGTATGGCAAGAAAGAAAGATTTCACTTGAGAATCCCCAATTGTGTCATTCCGAACGAAGTGAGGAATCTCGCCTTTTTGAGATTGCTTCGCCGGAGCCCGCCCCGAACGATAAAAAGAGATTGCTTCGGCTTCGCCTTGCAATGACAAGTGAGGGGGCTCGCAATGACATTTTCATTTATCTTTGTGAGCCAAAGGCTCGAATGTTTAATACGTTTAAGATGTTACCGCCTTTTCTATGCTCTCAGAAACCCCTGCATCGTTGAATGTCGCCATTTCTTTATAAATCTTTACACCTGCCTCTATAAGTGAAATGCCGATCGCAGCGCCAGTCCCCTCCCCCAGCCTTAAATCCAAATCAACAAACGGCCTCAAGCCAATCCTTTCAAGCATGACCTTATGACCTTTTTCAACTGAATTATGCGCAGCAAACATATAGTCTTTAACTTTATGCTCAAGTTCATATGCAATGAGCGCGCCTGCTGTTGATATGAAGCCATCAACAACAACAGGGATTTTATTTTTTGCAGCGCCAAGCACGAGCCCGCATATGCCGGCAATCTCAGCGCCTCCGAGCTTTGCAAGCACATCAATCGGGTCTTTTGGATTTGGCTTATTTTTTAAAATTGCATCCTCAATAACTGTAACCTTATTTTGAAACACAGCATCGCCAATGCCTGTGCCTTTGCCTGTAACATCTTCAACTGGTCTGCCTGAAAATACTGCTATTATTGCGCTTGATGGTGTTGTATTTGCAATCCCCATCTCACCTGTGCCAAATATATGATAACCTTTTTTTGCATATTCATCTGCCAAATCAATCCCAACCTCTATGCACTTTTCTGCATCCTGTCTTGTCATTGCAGAAGTTCTGCGAATGTTCTTTGTGCCTCTTATGACCTTTTTTTGGATAAGTCCATCAACTTTTCCAAAGTCATAATCAACACCAATATCAACAACCTTGACCTCGCAGCCTGCATGTCTTGCAAGGACATTTATGCCAGCGCCGCCCCTTAAAAAATTCAAAACCATCTGAGGCGTAACCTCTTTTGGAAATGCTGAAACGCCTTCTTCAACAACGCCATGGTCGCCTGCAAATGTGAATATGACCTTTTTATTTATTACTGGATTTAAGTTCTCTGTAATTGCAGCAATCCTTCTTGCAAATTCCTCAAGCCTTCCAAGGCTGCCCTGCGGCTTTGTAAGATTATCAAGCCTTTTCTGAGCCTTTTCATAAAATGACTCATCTATGGGCTTAATATTTTTAATAGTTTCCTGAATTTTAGACATTATTTCCTCCTATGAAAGATTATATCGTATTATTTTCTTCTTCCAAAATAATCTTCGTGCTTAAAAACCTGCGGCTTGCCTTCACGGAGAACATCTGCATCAACAACCTCTCCGATAAAAAGCGTATGGTCGCCTGCCTCATACGTTGAAACAAGTTTGCAGTCCAAATACGCAAGTGCATCCTTCAATATCGGCGCGCCAGTAACCTTTGTTGTATGCTGAATATTTTTGAATTTATCAACTGTCCTGCCACTCTTTGTGCCAAAGTGCTTGCCAATATCTATCTGCTTCTCATCAAGGACATTCACTGCAAAGACCTTGCCCTCTTTCATAAGTTCATGGGAATATCTGCCAAGACCCACAGCAACCATAACAAGAGGCGGGTCAAAAGACACCTTTGATACCCACGCAGCAGTCATGCCATTGATTTTATCCTTTGCCTTTGTCGTTATGATATAGACACCATGTGTAAGTTTAGACATCGCATCGTTTATATTTGGCATAAGAACCTCCCATGAATAGTGCTTTTGTCAAGCACTAAATATTTGATTAAGAATCTTTTAAGAATAAATATGCTTTGTCTGGACATTTCGTGAGTCTTTAACCCTTTTCAGATTACCGTTATTTATCAGGGAATCAGCCATCC
>JACRNI010000153.1 GCA_016234925.1 Deltaproteobacteria bacterium
CACAGCCATGAGATGTTTGTTGATATGGCAGTAAAACTTGAGAACATGGGCGCAGACACAATCTGCATAAAGGATATGGCAGGGCTGCTTACGCCGTATGATTCGTATGACCTTGTAAGTAAATTAAAGCAAAAGATAAGTCTGCCAATCCATATTCATACACATGATTCAAGCGGTCTTGCATCCATGAGTTATTTAAAAGGCATAGAGGCAGGCGCAGAGATTATTGATACTGCTATATCTTCTTTTGCCTCTGGCACGTCCCAGCCTCCGACAGAGAGCATTGTTGCGGCGCTAAAGGATACTCCCTATGACACAGGGCTTGATTTAAGCCTTCTCGCAGAAATCGCAGAATATTTCAGGGACATCAGAAAAAAATATAAAAGATTTGAAAGCGAATATACCGGGATAAATACAAGAACTCTTGTTGTTCAAATCCCCGGAGGGATGATCTCCAATCTGGCAATTCAGTTAAAAGAGCAGAATGCCCTTGATAAGATGAACGAGGTTTTAGAAGAAATTCCGAAGGTGAGAAAAGATTTAGGCTATCCTCCTCTTGTTACGCCGACAAGCCAGATTGTAGGCACACAGGCAACATTGAATATTCTCACAGGCGAAAGATACAAGGTTATAACAAGCGAGACAAAGAATTATCTTAAAGGTTTATACGGCACTCCGCAGGGAAAGATTGATAAAAAGGTTCAAAAAAAGGCGATAGGCAGCGAAGAACCGATAACATGCAGGCCTGCTGATTTATTAGAGCCTGAAATGGATAAACTCACAAGGGAACTTGGGGCAAAGGCAAAAAATGTTGAGGATGTTCTTTCCTATGCGCTGTTTCCAAATGTGGCAATTGAATATTTTGAGCAAAGGGATGACGGCGCTCTCAAACCTGAACCGCTTGAAGAACCTCCTGCAGAGAAAGAACAGCATGCGCCGCAAATGCCGTTTCTTGCGCCAAGCGAATTTATTGTAACTGTGCATGGCGAATCATTCCGCGTAAAGGTTGCAGGCGCAGGACATAAGGTTGAGGGCAAGAGGCCGTTCTTTTTAAAGATAGATGACAGGCTTGAAGAGGTGATGATAGAGTCATTGACAGAGATTATACCTACAACCGCAGGAGAGATAGAGGCAAAACCGACAACACAATCCGTCAGACCACGTGCAAAGGAAAAAGGCGATGTTACAGCGCCTATTCCGGGCAAGGTAACAAGCATAAAGGTATCAGAGGGCGATAAAGTTTCAGCAGGCGACACTGTTCTTACAGTTGAATCAATGAAGATGGAAAATGAGGTTCACACGCCGATAGACGGCGTTGTGAAAAAGATATATGTAAAAGTCGGCGATTCGGTAAATCCCGATGAGACGCTGGTGAAGATAGAATAAAAAACTCAAAATTCAAAAAGCAAAACCTAAAACTACAGAATATAATAAAAAATTCCTTACTTTTGAGTTTTGACATTTGAGTTTTGAGTTAATTTTTATGCCCATCCTAAATATCCTTTCCATAGTATTCCCTGTATTCAGCATCATTGGCATCGGCTATTTATTCGCGAGATTTAAAAAACTGAGCCTTGAGCCTGTGATAGATATTTTGCTTTACATCACAATACCATCCCTTATTGTATCATCACTTGTAAAAAAGAAATTCATCTTTGGTGAAATCATGACCGTGTCGCTGGCAGCGCTTATTGTTATGGCAGGCACAGGCATTATGAGTTTTGTATATCTTAAAATAATAAACAAAAAAGAATTGAGAGGCTTCTATCTTCCAACCATGTTTATGAATTCAGGCAACATGGCATTTCCATTAGCCTTGCTTGCATTCGGCGAGGAAGGGCTTGCAGTAGCGGTAATATACTATGTTGCAGTAAGCATCATGGTATATTCGCTGGGAATACACATTGCAAAAGGCAAGGGCGGGTTTTATGAGATATTCAAACTGCCTTTGATATACGCAACAACAATAGGCATGATTTTAAATTTTACTGAAATTACGCTTCCCAAATCAATGCTTTTAACAGTTGACATGCTTGGAGCAGCAACAATCCCGCTCATGCTTATAAGCCTTGGCTATCAATTGCATTCAACGCACATAACATCCTTTGGCATGTCCATTTCAGGGACAGTAATAAGAATCTTTGGAGGGACAATGCTTGCATACTTTGCGACAATGCTTTTCAGCATAGGAGGACTTGAACAAAATATTATAATCCTATCATCCTCAATGCCGTCTGCTGTTATAAATTTTATTATGAGTTATAAATATAAACTTGATTATTCGCTTGTCGCATCAGTAATTGCATTAAGCACAATTGTAAGTCTCTTTACAACCCCGATTTTGCTTTATCTCTTAATGTAAGCCCAACTGCTTTGAACCCAAAATCCTATATCGGGATTTGGGTTGAATTTAACCCTTGAAAACATTTGGTCCATCTGCTAAATTTTTAATTATGAATAGTCAATCCCATTTCAAACTGTTTGACACTGCCATTGCCGAAAGCAAACTTCATCCATTGACAGCAAGAGGTATCTCCACATTTCAGGTGAATGTCGGAAGGCTATGCAATCAAAACTGCGAACACTGCCATGTTGAAGCAGGTTCTGGTAGAAAAGAAGTTATGCAAAAGGAAACCATGCAAGCATGTATCAGGGCAGTTGAAAAAACCGACATTCCAACCATTGATATAACAGGCGGCGCGCCTGAGATGAATCCGCATATCCGCTGGTTTATAAAAGAATTAAGAAACAGAAATAGGCATGTCATTATTCGCTCAAACCTGACGATTTTGACAGAATCAAACTATCAAGACCTCCCTGATTTTTTTGCAGAAAACAATATAGAGATTACTGCATCTCTACCATGCTATCTTGAACAAAATGTGGATAGACAGCGCGGCGCAGGCGTTTTCAAAAAATCCATAGAGGCTTTGCAGCATTTAAACAGCATCGGCTATGCCAAGGAAGGTTCGGGCTTGATTTTAAATCTCATGTATAATCCGGGAGGGGCATTTCTTCCGCCTTCTCAAAAACCGCTTGGGGATGATTATAAAAAGGAATTGCTTGAAAAACACAACATTGTTTTTAATAATCTTTATACGCTTACAAATATGCCCATAGGCCGTTTTTTGAATCATCTCAATGTATCTCAAAATTATAATGCATACATGGAAAAACTCATACATAATTATAATCCGAATGCCGCATCTTTAGTGATGTGCAGATACACCTTGTCCGTCGGATGGGACGGGTCTTTGTATGACTGCGATTTTAATCAGATGCTAGGCATGAAGGTGAATCACGGCGCACCTTCAAGAATAAACGAGTTTGATATAAATAAACTTGCTGGCAGACAGATTAGAACAGGGTTCCACTGCTACGGCTGCACAGCAGGGGCAGGTTCAAGCTGCACTGGAGTTGCTGCATGAGAAAAACAGTCCATGAATCTGTTAAAAATTTTTACACAGAGGCAGCGAAAAAAACTGCAAAAGAACTATGTTGTCCCATCGCATATAATGAAGATGATATAAAACACATACCAAAAGATGCCATAGAGATAGCATACGGCTGCGGAAGCCCTGTAACATTGGCAGGAGTAGAGGCAGGGGATGCAGTTCTGGATTTGGGTTCAGGCGGCGGCATTGACTGCTTTATAGCGGCAAAGTATGTCGGCAAAAACGGCAGGGTTATCGGCATTGACATGACAGATGAGATGCTGAATAAGGCAAAAGGCATTTCAAAGGCTGCTGCAAAAAATCTCGGCTATGATGTTGTTGAATTTAAAAAAGGCCTTCTTGAGGATATTCCTGTTTCAGATGAAACAATAGATGTTGTTACATCTAACTGCGTTATAAATCTTTCACCTGATAAGAAAAAGGTATTCAAGGAAATCTACCGCATAATGAAAAACAATGGACAATTCTGCATATCAGATGTAGTCTCTGACAAGGATGTGCCAGAGGAGATGCAAGATAATGAAAGGCTCTGGGGCGAATGCATATCAGGCGCTTTAAAAGAGTCTGAATTTATTAGACTTGCAAAGGGAGCAGGTTTTTATGGTTTAGAGATGATAAAGCGGTATTTTTTCAAAGAGGTCAATGGAATAAAATTCTATTCAATAACAGTCCGCGGCTATAAATTTAAAAAAAACCCAAAGTGCATTTACATTGGGCAGCATGCAGTCTATAACGGCCCTTTTAAAAGCATTCAGGAGGACGACGGGCATGAATATCCGATTGGCGTGCCAGTTGAAATCTGCACTGATACTGCTGAAAAATTAGCAAGACCGCCGTATAAAG
>JACRNI010000006.1 GCA_016234925.1 Deltaproteobacteria bacterium
CCACTGTCCTCCATCAAAGCCAGTGCATGAAGTGGGTGTTGTATCGCCTGTTTTAGCATAAATATCGCTTACCACATTTCCATCAAGCGGGTTTACCGGGTAATACGGCGACTGTCCCATTATCCTTTTGCTTGCATTGTATATCTGGATGCCGCTCATTATGCCGCCTATCCCGCCCTTTCCTGCTGCCCTATCAGCGCTTGCCCCAAGGTCCCAAAATCTTGGTATTGCCACTGCTGCCAAAATCCCAAGAAGTATTATGACTATAACAAGTTCAATCAATGTAAAACCTCTTTGCTCTCTCATTACAAATTACCTCCTCTGAAAGAAATTGATTACACAGATTTCTAAAATACGATTACGCAGATTTAAGACTACTATTTTTATTTTAATCTGTGTAATCTGCCTTTATAATCGGTGTAATCATATCATCTCCTTTTTAAACAGGACAATCTGTTGATATTGAAGATACTCTACACCAATACTAAAAAAAATCAAGTGTTTTTTGGTATAAGGCATTACAATAACTTATATAAAACATCTGCGGCAAAGTCAATATTATCATACAGCAAAACCGAAAATAACATATCTGGCATAAAAAACCTTGACAACAACAAAAAAATTTATTAAATTTATTTGCTGATTGTAACATACCGATTCAGCATCGGTAATAAAAATTCAGGATGGGTTTACTATGAAAACACCTTTTGCAAAAAAAGAAAATGAAAAGAAATGGTTTGTTGTGGATGCCAGAGATAAAATCTTGGGCAGGCTTGCAAGCAGAGTTGCAACGATTCTAAGGGGCAAGCATAAGCCGATATATACGCCGTTTATTGATACAGGGGATTTTGTCGTTGTTGTAAATGCGGATAAGGTGGCATGGACAGGCAAAAAAGATACAGACAAGATTTATTACCATCATACAATGTATCCGGCAGGTTTAAGGGCGGTATCATTTGGCAAACTTCTTGAGGAAAAACCCGAAGAGGTTATTAAAAAGGCTGTTTGGGGCATGCTTCCAAAAGGCAGTCTCGGCAGAGACATGCTTAAAAAACTCAAGGTCTATGCAGGAGAGAATCACCCTCATGATGCGCAAAGACCAGAAAAACTAGCAGTATAAGGAGATATATGGCTGAAACACTTTTAAATGGCACGGGAAGGCGAAAGACATCTGTTGCAAGGGTTATATTAAAACCGGGAACAGGAAATATAATTATCAATGATGCGCCTATTGATAATTAC
The DNA here is from genome assembly GCA_016234925.1 of Deltaproteobacteria bacterium. Classification (GTDB taxonomy): domain Bacteria; phylum Desulfobacterota; class GWC2-55-46; order UBA9637; family GWC2-42-11; genus JACRNI01. Next base: position 1,243 of record JACRNI010000006.1, read on the forward strand.
TTTAGGCTTGAAACATCAAAGATGATAATAAGGCAGCCTCTGGAATTGACAAAGACCTTGAACAAGTATGATATAAGCGCAAATGTTGTCGGCGGCGGTATTTCAAGTCAGGCAGGCGCAGTCCGCCACGGCATTGCAAGGGTGCTTCTAAAATTAAATCCCGACTTTCGTCTGACGCTTAAAAAGGCAGGGTTTTTAACCAGAGACCCAAGGATGAAAGAGCGTAAAAAATATGGGCAAAAGGGTGCTAGAAAACGCTTCCAGTTCTCAAAGAGGTAATATCATTATTTTTTAACGAAAGGGGAAGGTTTTTTTAAAAGACCTTCCCCTTTTTTTTATTGTAGTTGCCGACCTAAAGGTCGGCATTTTGGCGGACATAAATGTCCGCATCTACCATAAAAACATGAAGATTAAAAAAATAGAGATACAGGGTTTTAAGTCATTTGTTGACAAAACTATCTTTCACTTTCCCAAAGGTGTAACAGCTGTTGTCGGTCCAAATGGCTGCGGGAAAAGTAATATTGTAGATGCCATCAGGTGGGTGCTGGGCGAGCAGAATGCAAGACACCTAAGGGGAAAGTTGATGGAGGATATAATATTTGCAGGAAGCGAATCAAGAAAACCCATAGGGGCAGCAGAGGTTGTCTTGACTTTGTCAAATGAAGAAGGGCTTGCGCCTCAGGAATATGCGAATTTTACTGAGATAGAGATTTCAAGAAAACTCTTCCGTTCAGGGGAGAGCGAGTATTGCATAAACAGGGTGGAATCCAGATTAAAGGATATAGTTGACCTGTTCACGGACACAGGCATTGGGACAAGGGCGTATTCAATTATTGAACAGGGGCAGGTGGGCTGGCTTGTAACTGCAAAACCTGAAGAAAGGCGCATGCTTTTTGAAGAGGCCGCCGGCATAAATAAATACAAGCATAGAAAGGATGCGGCTCTCAGAAGACTTGAGGCGACAAAGGAAAATCTTACACGTGTGAGCGATATCGTAAGCGAGGTAAAAAGGCAGTTGAATTCGCTTAACCGTCAGGCAAAAAAGGCGGAGAGATTTAAAATACTGCGGGATGAATTAAAAGGCATAGAATTATTTTTGGCGTCAGAAGAATATATAAGACTTAAGAATAACAAGACAGAGGCAGAAAAAAGACTTCAAGATTTAAAGGACAGGGATATTGAGATTTCTACGCTCATCAATCAAAAACAGGGCATTTTGGAAGAGATGCGCACAAGGCATTTGCAGCAAGAGATTGACTTGAAAGAGATAAGAACGAGGATGTTTGACGCTGGAAATGCCATCCAGACAAGGGAAAGAGAGATTGAACTCAGCCGCATAAGGATTGCGGAATTAAAGAGGAATGAAGAAAGGCTGTTAAAAGAGATAGATGAACTGAACTCCCAGAGGCAAGGCACGGCAAATGAAATAGGCGAGTTAAAAAATACAATAGAGGAAATCTCAAATATTATAAAAACAGAAGGAGAGAGGCTTATCAAAGAGGAAGGAAATCTCAGCATGCTGTCCGAAAAACTCTCTCAAAAAGACAGGGACTTAAAGGATAAGAAAACCTCCATTGCTGATATTATGGCAAGGGTGTTGCAAATCAAGAATTCAATCCATATCTATTTAAGGGATGAGGATGTCCTTAATCTAAAAACAGGAAAACTGGAAAGGGAAAAAAACGAAATAGATGCTGTAGTTTTATCAAAGGAAAAGATTGTTAATGAATTAAATGAAAAGATTAAAGAGGCAGGCAATAAAAAGCAGGATATTGAAAAAATAGAGCAGTCAACAGTTGAACAGATTAAAGACATGGAGCAGAGACTTGTTCAGATGGATGCAGAGCAGAAGGCTCAAAAACAAGAACTTGCGGCATCATCCTCAAGACTTGCCACATTAGAAGAACTGGAAAGGAATTTTGAAGGTTTTAAGGACGGCATTAAGGCGATAATGCAGACAAAAAGGCTTGCCCCTGAAGGCTCCCCGATTAAAGATTTCGGGGACAAGTTTAATCAGGGGGAAGAAGGCGGCTATGGCATACTGGGCATTATTGCAGATATTATTGAAACCTCGCCGCAATATGAAAAGGCTGTTGAGGCTGTTATGGGCGAAAGGCTTCAGTATATTATTGTGGATGGACAAAACAACGGAATATCAGCAATTGAGTATCTAAAAACAAATGCGCTGGGCAGAGGGAGTTTTGTGCCGCTTAGAGAGATACCCAATCAGGCGGCAAAAAATGATGCTCAATATACAAATGCATCGCCGATGTTAAATCATCTAAAGATAAAAGACGGCTATTCATCGTTGGTAAATTATCTTTTGGCAGATGTGCTTGTTGCCAATAATCTTAAAGAGGCCATTGAGATATGGAACAGCAATGGCATGGATAAAACTATTGTTACGCTTGAAGGGGATGTTATTGACGGCTATGGCGTTATAACAGGAGGCAATGGCAAGGGCGGTGACAGCGGCATATTGCAGAAGAAAAGAGAGATAAGGGAACTTTCAAGCGCTGTTGCTGAGATTGAGCAAAAGATTATCGGGCTTGATATAGAAATAGAAAAACTTAAGAATGAGACAGACGGCTCGAAAAAAGGGCTTGAAACATTGAAGACAACCAGACATTCGAAGGATATGGAATTGGTTAACCTTGAAGCAGACTTTAAAAGGGAAGAGAGTGAATTAGACAGGCTCAAACAAAGGATGAACATTGTCGGTTTTGAAATAGACGAGTCAAAAAGGCATTTAAAGGAAATTTTAGATAAAAAAACAGAGATGGCAAAAGAAAGGGAATCGCTCGAGATTATTTATAAGGAAGTAGAAGCAGGCATAAACAGCATTGAACTTGAAGTGTCAAACCTTTTGAAGGAAAAAGAGGTCCTGCAATCCCTTGCAACAGAGATAAAGGTGAACCTTGCATCGTCAAGGGAGAGGCTTGACGGACTGAAATTGCAGCACATGGAAAAGGAACGTTTTATAGGCGAGGTTGCAGACAGGATAGATGCAAAGAAAACTGAGATAGAAAAAGGGGCGATGGAGATAACAGATAAGGAATCAAATGCCTCAAAGATTCAAGAAGAGGTTGAAGGGCTTTTAAGGCAGAAGGATGAGATTAAGAAAGAGGAGATTATAAAAGAAGAGGCGCTTAATGCGGCTCTAATGGAAATTCAAGGGATTGAGAATAAACTTAAATCCATGAAGCATGAAATAGATGCTGTCCATGAAAATATAAATGCCGCTAATTTAGAAATAAAGGAACTTGAGATGAAGTCTTCGCATCTCTCGTCAAGGATCAGCGAGAAATACAACATCGCAGTAGATGCCTACATCCCCGATGAAGACATAAAGGCAATGGAAGGGACTTTGGTTACAGCAAGGTGCGAGGAATTAAAATCTGACATAGCCTCTCTTGGCGAGGTCAGTCTTTCAGCGCTTGAGGAATATGCGGAATTGGAGAGGAGGCAGCAGTTTCTTATGGACCAGCAGACTGATTTGAACAATTCCATTGAAACGCTCAACAAGGCAGTGAACAGGATAAACAGGACAACAAGGCAGAGGTTCAAAGAAACATTTGACGCAATCAATGCAAAGTTTCAGGAGGTCTTTCCTGTATTTTTTCCGGGCGGCAGGGCGGAGTTAAGACTTGTTGACGAAGGAAATCTGCTTGAAAGCGGAATAGAAATCGTTTCTCAGCCGCAAGGCAAGAGGCTTCAGAGCATAAGCCTTTTATCAGGCGGAGAAAAGGCGATGACAGCGACAGCCCTTATATTTTCAATATTCCTTATCAAGCCGAGCCCGTTCTGCCTGCTTGATGAGGTTGACGCCCCGCTTGACGATGCAAACATAAACAGGTTCAATGTGCTTTTAAAAGAAATGGCAAAGAAATCGCAGTTCATCTTGATAACCCACAACAAAGGCACGATGGAAATAGCAGACACGCTATTTGGCATTACAATGGAAGAGGCGGGGATTTCAAAGACTGTGTCAGTGCAGTTGAATTAAGAGCTTGTTGAAAAACTCAACAATCTCTGATTACACAGATATGTCATTGCGAGCCGAAGGCGAAGCAATCTCTTGGGATTGCCGTAGTCGCTTACGCTCCTTCGCAATGACAACAAGTTGTCATCTGTGTAATCAAGGCTGTTGATGACTTTTTCAACAGCCTATTAAACCTTAACCTCTGCAATATTTAAAGGCTCTGCAATCCCAAGTTCTTTATGCGCCATCTTGATATGCCCTATTTTTCGCCAGTCCTTTTTTAAAAGTCCAGCGCCATAGGCGTCAATGGCAACAGGGTCAAAACCTGCTGCAATGATGTTAGGATGAGGGTCGCAGGTCGGACCCCAGAGATGCGCCTCTTTCATGCCGACTGTTGCGTCAAGAATAGTAAAATCAGGGGTGCGGTATCTATTGAGGTCAAGTATTGATTCCTGCATCCTTTCGTGAAACGCCGATTTTTTCCAGTGTCCGCCTTTTTGATAATGGCTCGGCGGCGCAGCGCCCATCATATTTTTCATTGTAAGCGTTACATCAGCAAGGGAATGCGCCTTCAGCACAGGAACAGAAATCAGAAAACAGTCAAAGATTATGCGGGGGAGATATAATTCAGGCCATCTTGAAAGTTTTGGATTTGTTAATTTAATAAGCGGTTCTTTATTCAAATCCACAAGTTTTACCTTTTTATCTTTTGCCAATTTTGTATAGCCGAGTTCTTCAAAACAATGCTGTGTATCATAATCTGCTGCGCCTGTTCCCTCTCCGATTATAATATCTGCTTCAGCCGTTTTTTTCTGTATATAATCAACAATCGCCCCAACAAGTTCAACAGGTGTTGTTATCGGCGGTTTTAAAGCCTCTACAAGATTTGGTTTTATTAGTATCTTTTTTTGATGTTCAAGGACTGCCTCAATCCCGCTTGCGTCCATAAGACTAGCAATACTTTTATTCCAGTCAGAATTAAATCGGCATATATAAACCGCGCCTTTTATTTTGCTGTTTGACTTCATTTGGGATTAGAAATGGGAGGTTATAAAAATGGCTCCCAGGGAGGGACTTGAACCCCCGACCAGGTGGTTAACAGCCACCTGCTCTACCACTGAGCTACCTGGGAATAAGACGGCGGTAAATATGGTGAGATATACTATAAAATTTTTTAGCATTGTGTCAAGTTTTTTAAGACAGTTTTTTAAGACATGGGTTAAGCCGAATTTAAACCGCTGCCTCAACCCTGTTCCTTCCCAATTCTTTTGCTTTGTATAGGGCGTCGTCTGCCAATTTTACAAGGGAGTCCGCATTATTGGCATGTGCGGAAAGTTCAGCAGCACCGGCGCTTATAGTGAGATTTCCCATTGGATGAGTCTCTTTATGCGGAAATGGCTGGGATGCGATAATATTTCTTATCCTTTCCGCAAGGATTATTGCCCCGTTTTTATCAATATGAGGCAGGATTACGGCGAACTCCTCGCCGCCGTATCTTGCAATAACATCAACAGTCCTAGCCCCTGTTCTTATACAATCTGCAATGCCTCTAAGAACCACATCGCCTGCCAGATGTCCATGTATATCATTGTAGTTTTTAAAATAGTCTATATCCAAAATAATAAGCGAAAGGGGATGTTTGTAGCGCAGCGCCCTCTGCATCTCTTTTTCAAGCCTTTCGTAAAAATATCTGTGGTTATAAAGTCCTGTGAGCCCGTCTGTTACAGAAAGCACCTCCAGCCTTTTATTCAGTTCGTGCAGTTTTTTTGTCCTTTCTATCACCTTTTCTTCAAGGGTTTCATATGCTGAATAGAGCCTGTCCACCATTTTATTGTATTCATCAGCAAGGGTGGTTATTTCCAGTCCATCTCTTATCTCTACCTTTTCCCACCTTGCGCCATTGAGTTCTTTTATGCCTTTGCTGAGAGTTTCTATGGGAAGCCGGACACTCCTTTCTATGTAAAAGACAAAGAATATGCCGAGTATAACAACTGCCAGCCCGCCTCCAAGCATGGAATAGTTTACAAACATTATTGCCCAATTGTTTTTTTCTAAAATCTCGTTTAATTCCTTTCTATCTATCTCTGCATATGAATTAAGGATTGCATATGCCTCTTCGCCTGCCTTGTCCATGCTATACATAAGGGATGCGCCCCTTTGAGGTGACGCGCTTTGTGAAGGGAGTTTGAAAATCTCTTTTGCCTTTGCATTGATAATTTTTATCTTGTCTTTTAATGCGTTTAAGAGTTCTTTCTCCTTATCCATCAATATAGGAGAGCCTGCAACCCTTGCCAAAATTTCCATAACCTCCATGAGCCGGGCATTGTAATTATCCTTTTCCCTTATATCCCCTGATATAAGGTAGTCATTAACAGGCATTAAGAGCCTTTCTATGGCAAGGGAGAGTTTTTGCGTTTCACCAACTTCTTGCGCAATCCTGCCTACATCCTTAATCCCATCCAGCAGGATATGACGCGAATATAAACCAATGGACGCCACAATTAAAAGGATGGCGACACCGCCTATGTATCCCATAAGAAGCCTTGTCCTGATCCTGATTGGCATAAACACTATTTAACACATCGTGCCAAATTTTGCTATTGCAAAATTCAGGTTTAATGATATAAAAATAGGCAGAGGCAAAAAAAGGCAGGTATAGGTAAAGGTAAAGAGATAAAAAGGTGAAAAGGTTTTAAAACCTCTTAATCTATTAGCCTCTTAATCTTTTAACCTAATAAACCTCTACCTCTACCTGTTTTTCTAGGGGGATAATATGAAAAGAGTCGGCATTGTTACAAAGTTAAATAAACCAAAGGCTGAAGCCATAAAACAGGATATTATAAAATGGCTTGATTCAAAAGGGATTGAGGTGTTTGTTGACACAGAGCCGGGCAAAGGTTACAAGACCATTTTAAATAATATAGACAAGATAGAACTTATGATTGTTCTTGGCGGCGACGGCACTATCTTATATGCCGCCCGTCTTTTAAATGGCAGAAAAATCCCAATACTCGGGATAAATCTAGGAAGCCTAGGTTTTCTTACAGAGGTTACGGTTGATGAGATTTATCCTGTTTTGGAAAATGTTATAAAAGGAAAATTTGAGATAGAAGAAAGGATGATGCTTTCTGTCAATATCCGCAGGCAGGACAGCAGCGTGTCAAGCCACACAATTTTAAATGATGTTGCAATAAAGGGAATGACCGCAAGGCTGATAAATCTTGAGACACGGATAAACAAAGAGTATGTTACAACATACAGGGCAGACGGGCTTATAATCGCAACGCCGACAGGCTCAACAGGATATTCTCTTTCAGCAGGCGGACCAATACTCTATCCGACTATCCACTCCATTATTGTTTCCCCGATATGCCCATTTACATTAACCAACAGGCCTGTGGTTATTCCTGACTGGATGACAGTTGAGGTCAATATCACGGGCCATAATGCAAATGTCCTAATGACTCTGGATGGTCAAAAGGATATACAAATTCAGGATGAAGATACTATAGAGGTCAAAAAGGCGGACTGCCGCGCATATATTATAAAATCCCCTGCTAAAAGTTATTTTGATGTATTAAGGACAAGACTCCAGTGGGGAGAGTGAAAAAACAGGGGTCAAGGGTTAGGTAGCCGCAACCTTTACGGTTGCGTTTTGACGCAGGCATAAAGCCTGCGACTACCTTGACCCTGCAGTAAAATATGCTTTTAGAACTCAACATAAAAAACTTTGCTATCATTGATAATCTTAATGTCTCATTTGGCAAAGGACTAAATATATTGACAGGCGAGACAGGCGCGGGCAAGTCAATAATCATAGATGCTGTAAAACTCCTGCTTGGGGACAGGGCTTCAATCGATGCAATAAGGGCGGGGAAAGATGAGGCATTGGTTGAGGCAGTGTTTGATATAAAAGGCTATGGTGATATAAAAGGGTTTCTTGATGCAGCAGGGATTCCTTCCCCGATTAAGACATTCGAGGACATGGATGAAGAAAATCTTATAATAAAAAGACTTATATCAAGGGCAGGGAAAAACAGGATTTTTATAAATGGGAGCATTTCAACAATTGCAATGCTTTCTGAAATTGGCAAAAACCTTATTGACATTTATGGCCAGCATGAGCATCAATCGCTTGTAAATCCTGATATTCATATTGATATATTTGACAGTTTTGCAGGTTTAATGTCTCTGCGAGATAAGACAGCAGAATCATTTCATAGATTTTCAGAAAAGAGGATTGAAATTGAGAGATTAAAAGAAAATGCAAAGACAATCAAAGAAAGACAGGACTTTTTATTATTTCAATCACAGGAAATCGGAACTGCAAATTTAAAACCTGATGAGGATTTGAATCTGCAAAAAGAAAAGGAAATGCTTGTTAATGCAGAAAAATTATTTGAGGCATCAAATATAGGCTACAATGTTATATACTCGCAAGAGGGTTCAGTTGTTGAAAGCATAGGGCAGGTATTGAATAGATTAAAAGATGCGTCAAAATACGATGGAAGCCTTGCCAAAAATGTTGAGAGTATTGAATCCTGCCTCTATCAACTTGAGGATATTTCAGCGAGTTTAAGAGATTATTCGCAGGCAATAATATTTGACCCAAAACACCTTGAAGAAATAGACAATAGGCTTGATTTAATAAATAAACTAAAGAAAAAATATAACGGAACAATTCAGGAGATTATTGATAAAAAAATAGAGATAGACAGGGAACTTGAAATAATAACATCCAGTGATGAAAGGATTTTAGAACTTGAAAACGAGGTTGAAAAACTAAAAAATGAGACCATTGAACTTGCAAAAGAACTGTCAAAAAAGAGAAAGGCAAAGGTGTTAACACTTAAAAAGGCTGTAGAGGCTGAACTCTCAATGCTGAACATGAAAAAGACCGTGTTTGAAGTAAGGATTGAAAATCTCAAACCTGAAGGTTTGAGTTACAATAAAGTATCTCAAGGCTTTAGCCTTGATGATAAATGCGATTTTAGATTGAGCGAAAAGGGCATGGACGGACTTGAATTCTACATATCCCCGAATATTGGAGAAGAGCCGAAACCCATTGCAAAGATTGCGTCGGGCGGGGAACTTTCAAGAATCATGCTGGCAATAAAAAGGGTTGCTGCTTTGGCAAAGAGCGTGCCTGTCTTAATATTTGACGAGATAGATGCCGGCATAGGCGGCGGCACTGCAGAGGCGGTCGGGAAAAAACTAAAACAGGTCTCAAAAGAACATCAGGTGCTTTGCATAACACACCTGCCTCAGATAGCGGCATATGCTGACAAGCACTTTCTTGTTTCAAAGACAGTAAAAAGGATATTAAAAGATTCAAGGACAATCGCAGAGATAAAGGAATTGAACAGCGATGAAAAGATGATGGAGATTTCAAGGATGCTTGGAGGAGAAAAGATTACAGATAAGACAGTTGAACATGCAAAAGAGATGCTGGAGAATGCAAAAAATACAGGATAGCAAACCCCTGATAGAATCTATTAAAGAGGAGGACGAGAAGGAGTCCTCTGGATAGGTGATGAGACAAAAAAAACATATTATTATAATGGGCGCTGCTGGACGGGATTTTCACAATTTCAACATCTGTTTTAGGAACAATCTTTTATATAATGTAATTGCATTTACTGCCGCGCAGATTCCATTTATCCATAATAGAATCTATCCAAAAGAATTAGCAGGAAATCTATATCCAAACGGCATACCAATCTATCCAGAAGAAAAACTCCCTGAACTTGTTAAAAAATACAAAATAGATGAGGTTGTATTTTCATACAGCGATGTGTCCCATGAATATGTGATGCACAGGGCAAGTCTTGTAAACAGCCTTGGCGCAGACTTTACACTCATTGGCTCTGATAAAACAATGCTCAAATCAAAACTGCCTGTCATATCAGTATGCGCTGTCCGGACAGGCTGCGGAAAGAGCGGTGTTTCAAAAAAGGTCTGCACAATTTTAAAGGAACTTGGCAAAATGCCTGCTGCAATACGCCACCCGATGCCTTACGGTGATTTGTTGAAACAACGCGTCCAGAGGTTTGAATCGCAGGAAGATATTTTGAAGTGCGACTGCACAATTGAGGAGAGGGAGGAATTTGAGCCTTTAATTGATGCAGGCATAAATGTATATGCAGGCGTTGATTATGAACTTGTGTTAAAAGAGGCTGAAGGGAAATCTGATATTATTGTCTGGGACGGCGGAAATAATGACACACCTTTTATAAAGCCTGATTTAGAGATTGTTGTTCTTGACCCGCATCGGGCTGGGCATGAAATTGCATATTATCCGGG
>JACRNI010000156.1 GCA_016234925.1 Deltaproteobacteria bacterium
AAGGCGGACGACGAGGAAAACCGCAGGCATACTAATTGGGTATGTTGAGGATTTTCCGAGGAGTCCAACGCAGTATAAAGGCATTTATTGCGTTCGTATTTAAATAATTTACGCCTCCAGCCTCGCAATAAGCCAATATACGCATCCCAGCACTGCCACAGCAGCAACAAGCGTAAGTTGCGCCTCTATTGCCTCGCCTTTTAATGTTGTAATCAATATCTTTCTTATAACAGACACAAGCGCAACGCTTATAAAAACCTTTATTGCAAACTTCCCGCCTTTTAAATGTTTTATTTCTGTGTTCATCAATTCTATAACAACCCAAAGCACAAGCAGAGAACCGAGCGTGCTTAAAAGCCCTTTTTCTATATTGCCTTCAAATATGTGGCTCACATCATAGACAAAAAGCCCCATTACCATTATGGACAGCACCATCAGCCCTATGAGCAGAATGAGATTAAGCCCGTGTGTAAACCGCTTGGCAATCTGAATCATTGAAGATTCAAGCCTCTGGGAGATAAAATAACTCTTGAGTTCCCCTTCAACAAATGAACTTGTTATTATGTCAAGGTTTATATCAATTATCTTTGAAACAGAGTTTGCAACCTCTCTTCGTTCAGATGTTTCTTTAATTTCCTTTCTTAAAATATCAAGACAGAATATTCTGACAAAATTCATTGCAGCATTGACATAATGGGGGCTGAGCCCTATTTTCACATGGGCGTAGCCGATTTTTTCAAGACCCAAAAGATAACTTTCCTCATAATATCCTGAAAAGAGATTTATAAACCAGTCCTTGAGCGCATTCTGGTGTTTTTTAATGACATCCGCGTCTTTTAAAAAACGGGGTGTCTCCTCAAAGTCTTTTATATGCTCATAAAACTTTTGAGGGAACTCATCTTTATACTGCGCCATCAGAGGCGCAATGCGGACTAGATTTTTTTCATCACGTTCAAAGAAGTTGAAATGTCTCTTTATATCTCTAATGGATTCCATAAATTATCCGCAAATCTCCAGCGCATTAAAAAAATAATTTATCTCAAATGCCGCTGTTTCAGGCGCATCAGAGCCGTGGACTATATTTGCGTCAATGGAGTCTGCAAAATCCTTTCTTATTGTCCCGGGCAGAGCATCCTTTGGATTTGTCGCGCCCATCAAGTCTCTGTTCCTTTTAATAACATCATTGCCTTCAAGCGCCATTACAACAACCGGACCTGATGACATAAATGTTGTAAGGCTGTCAAAGAAAGGCCTTGCCTTATGGACAGCATAAAAGCCCTCTGCCTCTTTTTTTGTCATGTGCAGCATCTTCATGGCAACAACCTTTATGTTGTTCTTCTCAAATCTTGAAATAATCTCGCCGATGATGTTTTTTTTAACGCCGTCAGGTTTGATGATGGATAAAGTCCTTTGCATTTATAGCCTCCAATGAATAGAATTTGATTACACAGATTTTGAAATACGATTACACAGATGACAACTTGTTGTCATTGCGAAGGAGCGTAAGCGACTGCGGCAATCCCAAGAGATTGCTTCGGCTTCGCCTCGCAATGACATTTATGTGTAATCTGCCTTTATAATCGGTGTAATCATATCATCTCCTGATTTTTAAATTTCTATTTTACACTTTGGGCAGACAAACCTGTTGTCAATTGCCATGTCATAAAGAAAGCCCGGCAAAAGAAAGAAGAGCCATAAAAAAGACCTTAATATGATTTGCTTTGGCTGCAGGGAAAATTTCTTTGGCTTTCCTTCAAAACCGCATTCAGGACATTTTATCAAGCGTTTATTTTGAGACATAAAACATGACCAGCAGCCTGCCAGTCCTTTAAACCCCTCATGTGCCGCCAAAACCTATTGATACCTGTCCGTTATCAACTATCACTGGGACATCTTTTCTGCCATTGGAATATTTAAGCATCTCCTTCATTGCATCTTCACTCGCCTTTACATTTACATACCTGACATCTAATCTTTTTTTTGCATAATCCTCACGGGCTGCAGTTGTGTATGGTCAGGTGTCTTTCCCAAATATCAAAATCTTATCAGGCATAATAACCTCCAATATTTTTTCAAATATTACCATTTAACTTAAATTTTGCAACACAAAACTTTTTCTATTTTCAAAAGTTTTTTCTTTATATCAAGTCCGCTGCTGTAGCCGCCAAGTTTTCCATCTGCGGCAATAACTCTATGGCACGGAATTATTATCGGAATGGGATTTTTACCGCAGGCATTTCCAACAGCCCTGTGTGCATTGGGTTTATTTATCCTTTTTGCAATGTCTTTGTACGAAAGGGTTTTGCCAAATGGGATTTTTCTTAGTTCGTTCCAGACTTTTTTTTGAAATGGTGTGCCTTTAAGGTCTAATCTATAGTTGAATACTGTTGGTATGCCTTTGAGGTATTGTTTGAGTTCTAGTATTGCTTGTTTTAAGGAATTATCATCTGTTATTATGTCAATGTCTTGTTTATAGATATTTCTTAATTCTCTCTTAAAATCATTTGCGCTGCCTGCAATAGAAAGTCTGCAAATCCCGCTTGATGTCCTTGCTATAAATATCTTGCCGAGGTGTGAATCAAAAGAGGTGAAGATTATCTTCAGATAATAGAATCTCCAATCTCCAGATAGGCATTCTTAGCCTCAGCCAAAAATGCCATCCTGTTTTTCAAAACAATTGCCCTGCCTGTATTTTTTGATTCAATAATATCTATAAGTTCAAGGTCAACCATTTTTTTAAAGATCCTTTCTATAGAAATCTGAGGGATGGCAAGGATATTTGAAATTGATTTTAGCACAGGAGCATATTCTATGGAGCGCAAGTTATTATAGGATACAATATAAAGCACCTCTGCTGCCGCTAAAAACGGGTTTTGCGTTTCTGATAATTTTGCAGTGGTTTTTTTAAGCCTGTCAACAAGCGTGTTAAGCAGTGTGGCTATTATCCTCGGAGATTTATCAAGAAACTCCAAAAACTTTTCCCTGCTTATTTCAACGAGTTCCGAATCTTCAAGGGCTGTAACAGTAGCAGTCCTTTCCTGCCCGTCCTCTAATAACGCCATCTCTCCGAAAACCTCTCCCTGCTTTAATGCTGCAATCGCCACTTTTTTACCCTTGATATTCTTTGATATCTCAACACTTCCGCTTTTTATCACATAGGCATTGTTTCCTATAACGCCTTCCTTGAAGATGATTTCTCCCTGTTCAAACTTTTTTATGTTAAAGCCATACATATTTTAACTCCCCATTAAATTTGACTGCAATTGATTTTATTGACAAGCGCCGCTATTCGCCCGCTGCTTCAAGCATTGAAAGAGACTTAATTATAATCTCTTTTCTTTTTATGTCAAGTATGCCTGCCTCTTTAAAACTTTTTAAAAGCCTGATGGATGTCTCCTGAGTTATGCCGAGAAGTTCTGCTATATCAAGTCTTGAAAGGTTTAAGTTCAGTTTTATTTTGCCATCCTGCGAAATACCGTAATCTTTAGCAAGGGTGCATAGGAGGTTCGCCATCTTTTCCTTTGCTGTTTTTAGACCCATATCACCTATCTTGTCATATGCTGTTTTAAGTTCCCTGCTCAGCGCAATAATTATCTTTTTGGATATGCCGGGGTGTTCTTCAAGTATTTTAAAAAACGCCTTTTTTTCTATAAAACAAATCTCACATTCATCCATTGCTACGGCGGTGTTTATATATCTTTTCCCGCCGTAAAATGCCTCCATGCCGATTATCTCGCCCGGGTAAGATAATTTGATAATCTGCTCCTTGCCGTTTTTTGATGTTCTTAATATTTTTATCCTTCCGGATTTAACAACATAAAAACCATTGCAATTATCCCCTTCCCAGAAGATGGCATCCTTTTTCTTATAAGATAAGGCGGCAATCACATTTTTAAATCTTTCAAGTTGTTCGTCTGAAAGATCTGAAAATAATGTATTGTCTTTCACAGTGCATTTACAAAGATGACAGATGGAATTCATAGGTTTATTTTGGCGCTGTAAATACTAGCGCAGGTTCTATGCCCTGTTCACAGACCCCTTTCGGGACTATAAAGTCTTTTGGATAGGAACTATACTCTTCAGACTTATCAGATTCTTTTTTAGTGGAGGGCTTTTGAGATGTTACAACCTTGCCGCCGTTTTTTATCCACGCATTTATTCCGCCTTCAAGGTCTAAAATATTCTTAATGCCCTTTTCATTCAGAGCCTTTTTTGCCTTAAGACTCCTTACACCAGTTGTGCAATACAGCACAATTTTACCCTTATAAGAAAAATTTTTTATTGAAGAAATCTTGTCTATTGGAATATTTATTGCCCCGACTATATATCCGTTATTATACTCTTTAGACGTTCTCACATCTATAAGGGTAACATGCTCGCCCTTTTCTATCATTGTCTTCAACTCAGCCGCAGTTATCTTTTCCAGCGCACTTGCAGAAAATGCAGGGCTGAAATAGGAAACTGAGGCAGATAAAAATACAATAATTACAGCAGACCATTTTATGAACTTCATCTATAGTAAACTTCCATTATGAAAATTATAACCCATTACCCCAAAAATATCAATACGAATGATGATCTCGTAAAATAGCGATTAAAAACCTCGCTATTTTACAAACCTGCGATTTGGCTGCCATACTTCGTTATCGGACAATTTTTGTTCCTCACCGTATCGGTGAACATACGGCTCGTCTCAAAAATTGTCCGCTGCCTCGTCTGGCAGCCAACTTGCAGGTTTCCCCAAAAATCAATGTCTATTTTTGGGATGAGCCTTGCTTTATCTGTTTTAAAACTTGAATAAATCTTTAAGAGTGATATTATTGCAAATGAGGAAATATGCTTCTTGTTATTGACATAGGGAATACTAATATTGTTGTCGGTGTTTATGATGAGAAAAATCTCATCCAGCATTGGCGCATCGGCACAAAAAAGGCGCGGACCGCTGATGAATACGGAATTATGATGATGGACCTTTTTAATTTTGCCCGCATCAAGCCACAAGATATAAAAGACGCTGTCATTTCCTGCGTTGTCCCGCCTCTTACAGATACATTCCTTGAGATGTCAGAAAGATATTTTCATATTAAGCCGATTGTTGTCGGTCCCGGCATAAAAACAGGCATGCCCATTATGACAGACAATCCAAAAGAGGTCGGCGCAGACAGGATTGTAAATGCGGTTGCAGCATATGAGATGTATAAAAATGCGGCCATTGTCGTTGATTTCGGCACAGCAACAACCTTTGATTATATTTCAAAAAAAGGCGAATATATGGGCGGCGCGATTGCCCCTGGGATTGGCATATCAATTGATGCGCTTTTTCAAAGGGCTGCAAAACTGCCGAGGATTGAAATTGTAAAGCCTAAAAAACTGGTCGGTAAAAATACCATTGACAGTATGCAGGCAGGCATCTTTTACGGCTATGTTGGGCTTGTTGACGGCATTGTCAGCAAGATGAAAAATGAAGTTGGGACAATGCCAAAGGTTGCTGCAACAGGCGGACTGGCAAGTCTTATAGCGCCTGAATGTGAAAACATAGACGATGTTGATGAGTTCCTGACATTAAAGGGGCTTCTGCTCATTTATGAGAGGAATTTGTAATGGGCGAAGAATCCCCGCTATCCCCCATATCCCCCATATCCCATGAAGAATATTTCAAAAAAGGCTTGTCATTTCTCGCAGAAAACAATCTTAAAGAAGCCTTTGAGTCATTTGAAAAGGCATATAATGCAAATAACAATATTGCAAAACATGTTTCTTATTATGGATTGTGCCTAACTATTTACAAAGGGGATGTTGAAAAGGGCATTGAACTCTGCACAAGGGCTATAAAAATAGAATTCTTTAGACCCGAATATTACCTGAATCTTGGAAAGGCCTTTTTAAAGGCAGGGAAAAAGCAAAGCGCCATAAATACATTTAGAAAAGGACTGAAGGTAGATAAAAATAATTTAGATATTAAAATAGAACTTGAAAAGATAGGCATAAGGACAAGACCGGTAATTCCATTTTTGGAGCGGTCAAATCCAATCAATAAATACCTCGGCATACTTTTTAGACGAATATTGCCGAATCTTTTGGGCAAAAAGAAAGTGGATGAAGAAGAATAGGCAAACAGGAGATAATATGATTACACAGATTATAAAGGCAGATTACACAGAAATGTCATTGCGAGGCGAAGCCGAAGCAATCTCTTGGGATTGCCGCAGTCGCTTACGCTCCTTCGCAATGACAACAAGTTGTCATCTGTGTAATCGTTTTTTTTAAAAATCTGTGTAATCATCTATCAGGAGGTTTTTATGGAAACCCCAATGGATAAAAAGAAAAATATTGCCGTCATTGCGCACAGCGGCGCGGGCAAGACAACGCTTTCAGAGGCGATTTTATTCAATTCAAAGGCAACTGACAAACTGGGTCGTGTTGACGACGGCTCATCTATTCTGGATTTTGAACCGGAGGAAGTAAAAAGAAAAATCACAATATCATCAAAAGTTCATCACTATGAATGGGATAAATATCATGTGAATATTATTGATACGCCCGGCTATTCAAATTTTATCTTTGACGCAGAGGATTGCTTAATGGCAGTCGGCGGCGCTGTTGTCATGCTTTCCGCAATATCAGGCGTAAAAATCCAAACAGAAGAGGTCTGGAGATTTGCAGATGATTATGCGGTCTCAAGGATTGCATTTGTAAATAAGATGGACAAAGAGTATGCAAATTTTTTGCGCACTGTCGATGACATGGAAAAGGTGCTTGGTGTCAAAGCCGTGCCTTTGCAGATTCCAATTGGAAACGCTGAAGGATTTAAAGGTATAATTGATTTGTTTCAGATGAAGGCGCTAATCTACAAAAATGATTTTTCAGGAAGTTATGAGATAAAAGACATACCGCAGGAACTTGTTGAAGAAGCAAAAAATATGCGCGAGCATATGGTTGAGTTGATTGCTGAAACCAATGATGAACTTACAGAAAAATATTTGAATGGAACAGAAATATCCATTGATGAATTGAAAAAGGCATTAAAAGAAGGCGTGCTTACAAGAAGATTTGCGCCTGTCCTGTGCGGTTCTGCATATAAAAATATCGGCATTCAGCCTTTGATGGATGCTATAAATCTGTGTCTGCCTTCGCCGTTGGAAAAAGGGATTGTGCGGGGAGTGATAAAAGGAAAAAATCCGCTTACAGGCGAAGAGGTTGAAAGGCATCCCAACATTGACGAACCCTTTTCAGCATTTGTATTTAAAACCCAAGTTGACCCGTATACCGGGAAATTAAGCATATTCCGCATATATTCAGGCAAAATCAAATCCGATTCAACTGTCTTTAATTCTTCCAAAAAGACAAAGGAAAAGATAAGTCATCTATATCTTGTTCAGGGCAAAAAAATAAAAGAGATTAGTTCAGCCGGAGCCGGCGATATTGTTGCTGTCAGCAAATTAAAAGATACTGCCACAGGCGATACGCTCTGCGATGAAAATAATCCTGTTATATTTCCTGAAATACCTCCTGCCAATGCCATACTATCCTATGCAATCACTCCAAAGACAAAATCTGACGAGGATAAACTTCATCCTGCAATTTTAAAACTTATTGAAGAAGACCCGACCATAAAATTTACAAGAGAGGATGAAACAAAGGAGTTTATACTTTCAGGAGTCGGGCAGGTTCATCTTGAGGTCAGCGTGGAAAAACTAAAAAGAAAATACGGGGTTGAGGTTGGATTAAAGACGCCGAAGGTTCCCTATAAAGAGACAATCCGTTCATCTGTAAAGGTTCAGGGCAGATATAAAAAACAGTCAGGGGGAAGGGGACAATATGGAGACTGCTGGCTTGAATTAAAACCGCTTCAAAGGGGAGGCGGTTTTGAATTTATTGACAATATCGTCGGCGGCGTAGTGCCAAGGCAGTATATCCCTGCTGTTGAAAAGGGTGTAGCAGAGGCAATGCACTCGGGTGTTGTCGCCAGTTATCCTGTTGTTGATGTAAAGGTCTCTCTATATGACGGCTCATATCATTCTGTTGATTCATCTGAAATGGCATTTAAAATTGCAGGCTCAATGGCTTTTAAAAAAGGCATGGACACGGCGCACCCTGTTCTTTTGGAACCTATAATGTCAATGGAAATAAATGTGCCTGATGAAAACCTTGGCGATGTTATAGGCGATTTAAACAGCAGGCGGGGCAAGATTCAAGCCGTTGAACCAAAGGCAAACAGCCAGACAATAAAGGCGGTTGTGCCGATGGCAGAGGTTTTAAAATATGCATCTGATTTAAAGGGCATGACAGGCGACAGGGGGATGTTTACAATGAATTTTTCTCATTATGAAGAAGTGCCTACACATCTTGCGCAAAAGATAATAAATGCGGCAAAGACACCTATATAGAGCGTCATAACTTCGCATACCTGCGTTGCTCCTCAGCTCGTCATTGCGGCGTATGCTGAAAATACGCCTCACTCCTCGCTTTCGTCGCGCCTTGGTCTGCTTTGTTCTGACGCTCTATATGCGCATTTATTTATGCCGATGTATATAATGAAAAAGTAAGGAGGGATTTTATGTCTGACAATGAGACAACAAATAAGCCGGCAGAGGAAATAATAGAAGAAATAGCAGCAAAAGAAGAGGCGGTCTTTGACAAGGATTTAATAGAAGAAAAAGAGGTCTCACAGCCGGAGCCTGAAATATTAAGCCTCTATAACAGGGTTCAGAAGATGTCTGTTTCAGAAAAGATAAAACTTGCAATGCTTGGCAACAAACAGGCGAGGGACATACTCATAAAGGATTCAAACAAACTCGTGTCAACTGCTGTGATAAGAAATCCAAGAATAGGAGAGGATGAGGTTTTGAAGGTTGTCAATTCAAGAAGCGTGTCTGATGACATACTCCGCATTATTGCCAACAACAAAGAATGGATGAAAAACTATCATATAAAATGGGGTTTTGTGCAAAACCCAAAAGCGCCAATGGGCATAGTGCTTCGGCTGCTCAGCCATCTGACTGAAAAAGACCTTCAAAAACTTGCAAAGAGCAAGAATATTCCAAGCGTTGTTGCAACAGCGGCAAAAAAAATTGTTATGCAAAAGGCTCATCATTGATTTTCATATCAAGTTAGTATGGTAAAATTTAAAAGGGCGGCATCTTGTTTTATGCTAAACCCAAAATAACATAAAAAGGCAATGGAAACAAGACGCAGGTATGTATCGCCTTTGGCGATTGTTTTGCCGCTGTCCTTGCAATGAGCATGGATTATCCTTTGCTTACAGGAGACAGGGAGTTTAAGAAACTGAGGGATAAGGTTAGAGGTTGAATGGATGTGAGAAAAAGAAATGTGGGAGGGTGTCCCCCTAATTACCCAAATTCTTTAATTCTTTTAATTCTTAGAAATTACTTATAAAGAGAATGCTAATCCAACATATGTTGTACGCGCGCTATTATATTACCGTATATTATAGCCTCTTCATCTTTTTTTTGCTCTTTAATCTTATCGACTAAATACAAAATGGTGTTATTTGGATTATTTGCTGCGGAATTATTCTGAATGACATTTTTTGTTTTTGTTATATTCTTCAAATTAAGGGTTAACTGTGTCCCATTAATACGTTTCATAAATCACCTCCATTTTATTGGATAGTCGCGTTAATTATTTTAACATCTCTTAATTTTTTAACAACAATACCTTCCAATGCAGGTAAAGAAGATAATGTTACTTCATCTAATGGTAAAGCTTTTTTGGGATCAATGTACTTCTTTTTCCCATCCGACTCTTTACGTGTGTTAGGTTTCATAGTAAATAACTTTAAATACCGAGACGGCGCAACGCCGTCGAATGATAATATACGCACTTTCTTTATCTCACTTTCTGTTTCAGTAATCGCATCTGAGTGAAGTTTTATTGCAAGACTTTTGCGATAAGGCTCTATATAATAGACCTCATCGATTCCTGCGGCAATAATATGTCGTGCACATGCGTGGCAGGGATAAGTTGTGCAATATAGTTTGCCGCCTCTAATCTTATCTCCGGCAATTTGGCTTCCAATAATAATGGCATGCATTTCCGCATGTATAGAACGCGAGAATTCTATCAAGTCCTTTATTTTAGAACTTTGTATAACTTGCATGACTTTTGTTTGGTCATCATTCTGAATCAAGCTATTTTCTTTTAACGCAATAGCAATTTGCTTTGTCATTTCTTCTTTTTCTATATTATTAAAACATCTTTCATCAGCAAGATGCAAACAACGCTTGTCATTTTCGCTATTTTGATCACTGGGTGAATATTGATATAAATTCCCACCTGCTTTTGGTACGTCATTCCATCCAACGGCGATGACTTCACCAATTTTATTAGTTATAGCAGCACCAACCTGCCTCGACATACATGCCGAATTCGCAGCTGCGGCAGCCGCTAAATACATAGCAGTTTCATCTGCGGAAGGTGTTGGAATATCTATACCAAAAATTATATTTAAAAATCGATCAAGTTTAGATTTAAGTTGTGTAGCCGATCCAGAGTCCACTCTCAAGAAAAAATCTGCTAACGGGAAAGTATCTCGTACTGTTTGTCCATGCGCCATTTCCTCACCGGAATCGCGATCTATTAACTGATACACCTCTGCCAAAACCACCCCTTTGTTTTTTAAATTATGTTCACGACTCGACAATGGAGAAAATATCCCCATAAAATACAGCATGTCTCGATAAACAGACTTTAGCGCTTCTAATTCCTCTTGATTTTTTATCGAATCAATTATGTGGCATATGCGCCTTGATTCAATTTTTTTGTCTGCTGTCTTTTGCTTATCTTTTTCACGACCATATGCAATTTGCGCAATTGCCAAGTCCGCTAAGATACTGTTCCCATACACCTTTCTTAAATCATCACCTTTATTGATTAAATCTTGTGTGCGATCGAATGACGAACTATTATCAGCCTCCCCCGCTTTTTCCTCAATTAATTTACTTAATTTAATTACCTGGCATTCATATCCCAATCTATTTTCGAGGATACGTTTTAATTCACCTCCCACTTTTTTGAGTGGCGATCCTATCGGTCCACATAAAGCAATGACAAGTTCTTGAGTATAGGTTGATTGTACCTTTAAGGAAGTGCTAGAAAATAGATTTTCACTTGGTGGTGCCACTTCAATTTTTTTAAGGGCTTTTCCCATGTGTCTATTATATGGTTGCTAACGTGGGGTTTTTGAAAACTGAATAAATTTATAACACAAATTAAGGCTATGTCAAGACTTTTGTATAAGTTTTGTGTAACTGTATTGCGCATTTTAAACCTTCCATTTTTACGGCATGATTTATGGGAGGTAAAATGGCTATAAAAGAACTGATAGGCAAAAGAATTCAGGCGTTACGAAAGGCGCATAGATTATCTCAGGAACAGGTTGCAGAAAAAGCGGACATAAGCCCAAATTATCTCAGCCGCATTGAATGTGGCAAAGAAAACCCCACTCTAGACATGCTTATAAAACTTGCCCATGCCCTTGAGGTTGAGATGTGGGAAATATTTGATTTTGGACATGAAGTGAATGTAAAGGAACTGCGGGAGGTTATGAACAGGCTTTTAAAAGAAAACAATGAGGAAAAACTCAGGCTGGCTGTAAAAATCCTGCGGGCTGTAGCAAGGTGAAGGGTTCTTATCTAAATCATTTCTGTAAGTCATTCAAAATCTTATCTACAACCTTTTTCATCTCAGGGATATGCTCTGAACATACGACAAAC
>JACRNI010000007.1 GCA_016234925.1 Deltaproteobacteria bacterium
GCAAGGGAAAGGATTGAAACATTCACGCAGTGATGAAATGTGTATTCATCGTAACTCTTTATCATTGAAAGGCCCAATATTGCGGACTTGTTTTCAAGCACCTGCCCGACCATTTCATTTATAACAGTTTTAACAGCAGTTGAAGACGGTAGCCTCCCAAGCCGCACCTCGTCCATTGCATTTTTTATAACCTCTATGGCGTTTCTATAAACCTTTTTGGCCGCCTCTGCCCCGGTTTTGTCTTCTGAAGCCCTTGGTTCAAGCACAGTTATATGGGTAACATCTAATGCCTTTAGATATGCCTCAAATCCGCCCTGCATCTCAATATCAGCCTTATCTGAATGGAGAAGTTTTATGAGCCCGCCTCCTATTTCCCTTTCTGTAACACCTTTGCGAATGGTTATTGTCCCGATGTTCAATTTCTTTACTGCTGATAATAACTCGTGTAAAGATTCGGTTATGTCGTAAAGAGGGTTTTCATCCATAACAAAAACCCCGTCTACCAGCCCTATAATCATTTTATCTGTCTGCCGTGCCAACGGCACAGGCAGGTCTTTTGCGGCAAAGAAAGATGAGACTGCTTTAAATGCCCCTGAAATGCTGCGGGTTATAGAAGGATGACCTGCGGGATACAAGCTTAAACCCTTAAGCGCGGCATTCAAATGTCTTATAAACTCAATGCTGCTTTCCATGCTGTATTCTCCTTAGTCCCCTTTTTAACAGCATCTCTTGATGAAGAAAGCCCCTCTTCCAATGCCTTAATCGCCTCAGAACCGGCGATTTCAGAAAGGGCTGCCGCGCATACAATCTTTATTTCATCGTCTTTTTTCCCGGCAAACCATTCTTTCCTTTTAAAAACCTTGATTATAAATGCTGCTGCCTTAGCCGAACCAATCCTTCCCAATGCCCGCAGCGCCTCTTTTTTTATCCCTGCTTCTTCGCTCTTATCAACAAGGTCTATAAGCATTGGAACAGAGTCTTCATCCTGAAGAAGCCCCAATGATACAGCAGCAAGTTCAACAACACTATTGTCGCTGTCATTAAGACTGTTTTTAATAAGATTTGCAGATTCTTTACCCTTGAGCATTGAAACCGTTCTTATTGCCTCTTTTCTGACGCGGCTGTCAGTATCAGGATTTATAAGCAGCAATTTTAAGGCATCTTCAACACCTTGACCTTCCCCTGTCTCCCACCCCATCTCCCACCCCATCTCACCGATAATCTTAACAACATTCCGCACCATATACCATCTCTTGTCCTTGAGTCTTTTAATAAGTTCCGGGATTATATCATGCCCCATCTTTACAAGGATGTTATTTAAGATGTGCCTTGCATGAGGGTCTTCCGCCAATGCAAGGTTATCTGCTGTGTATCCGGCTGCCTTGTCCTTTAATCTGATCAAGACATCAACTGCGGATGACGCATTTGCATTTTTACTGCATGCTTGCTCCAAAATAATATCCAATGTCCCTTCCACATTAACTATTTTATCCAAACTCAAAGATGCAATATCTCCGCAACCTTCTTCTTGTATCATTTCAAACACATTAAGAAACGTCTTTATTATCTTTACTATAGTATCGCCGTTCCCTTCGGAGGTTGCTGCAAATGCCTTGCCAATGAGTGACAGCCTGCTGGGAAGCGCTAGGACTTATGCCTTGCTTTTCAATTAACTTTTCTGGTAACTTTTCTGGCAAAGGCTTGGTCTCTGCCTGACCTTCTTCATTCTCTAAAAACCCATATATCCCTTCGCCAGCATCCGCCCCTTCATATCGTTTAGAAATCTCTATCTCCAATATCTTTTCTTCCTCTTCTATTTGTCTTTCCAATATCTTCTTATAATCAACCTCATTAAACCAGATGTGTTTTACGCCTTTGCCTTGGAGAACCTTTTCACTCCCGCCGGAATTCTGAAGCATTCTCGGCTCAGATGTTATAACCTCCAGAAAAGAGCAGAGTTCTATCAACTTTAATCCCTTTAAAAAAATTATAGAGTGCGCCTTTCTTCTAAAAATCTCCTCGCCCAGTTCCTTTACAATCGGGTATTTCCCTGCAATTGAAATATCCCCTAAAGAAAAACCGCTTCCCCGTTTGTAACTGATAACAACCTGCTCGACCTTATCAAGCACTTGAGATATATCCTTAAATGGTTTTGCAAACATGGATAAAAGCATTGGATGTCCATGCGGATACAGCGCTGACGCCTTATATACCCTATAAAGGTCTACGAGAAAATTGACAATGCATTGCTCATCTGTTTCATCAAGCGCTGTAAGGTTTTTATTATCCATTATTGCCAATTATATACTATGTTGAACCTATGTCAAACGGTTTTGGCAGCATCTTTGCCTTTAATCAAGATTTGTCCTGCTTTATAAAAAATGGCTGCAACAGCCATTTTTTATAAAACTTAACCCCGAACCCAAAATCCGATATAGGATTTTGGGTAAACCGTCAAGTCGCCGGGGCACCCACGCCAAGCGGCATGGGTCGGACAAGGCTAGAGGCGATTTTGCGACGCAGCCGTATATCACCAATACGGTGAGGAGCAAAATTGCCGATAACGCAGTATTTCAGGATGAATTGACGGTTTAAATCCCGATATGGTTTTTCTATATCGGGATTTGGGCCGAATATGCAGATGCACATTATAATATTGGTATCGCTTGTAGAAAAATGAGGTTGAAACACAAGACTAGAGAAGAACTTGAAATGATATTAACAGGCTGTTGAAAAACTCATTTTTGGGTCATTGCGAGTGAAACGAAGCAATCTAGTTTTTAAGTAAATTATGAGGATACTGGGTTTCAAACCCAGTATCCTCATAAGAGATTGAGGAGTCTGTTCCGAGCCTGTCTTGAGATTGCTTCGGCTGACTTTGTCAGCCTCGCAATGACGACTTTTTCAACAACCTGTTAAAATAACAAAGCGAGACCATAAGCCGGATCCTGTTCCCATAAATATTACGGGCGATGGTCATTCATCTAGCCCTTATGTTGCCATAAGGGTCAAGCAACCAACCCGCTTCGCCATCTGTTTCCAGAAAAAGAGCGGGCAACTCTTTTTAGCGAAGCCTATTTGGTCTTGCTCCGGGAGGGGGTTGCCTAGCATCCTGTGTCGCCACAAGATCTGGCGGGCTCTTACCCCGCCGTTTCACCCTTACCCACATATAATTTGAAATCTCAAATTTGAAATTTCAAATCCATAGAAGGCGGTTTGCTTTCTGTTGCCCTGTCCCTGGGGTTACCCCCGGTCGCTGTTAGCGACCTCCCTGCCCTGTGGAGTCCGGACTTTCCTCTAAAGAATTATTCTCTAGCGACCATCTGGTCTCGCTTTGACAATCATTTAACCGGCCGCATCAATTGCCTGATTTGCCAGTTTATCTGCATCTTTATTTTTTTCTCTTTCAATATGGATGATACCATATGCCTTAAAATCTTTCAATAGACCAATTGCCTTTTGATATAATGGCTTCAGCCCCTCATTTTTAACGCGGTATTCGCCTTTTATCTGCTTTACCATAAGTTCAGAATCGCTGTAGATGCTAATCTTTTCTGCGCCAATCTGCTTTGCTGTTTCCAATGCAAGAATTAGCGCCTGATATTCAGCAATATTATTTGTTGCAATGCCTATATACTTGCAGACCCTCTCTATAATGGTGTTATCGCTGCCTCTAATAACAGCGCCTATGCCTGCCTTGCCGGGATTGCCCCTTGATGCGCCGTCAACATTGATTGTCAAGTGTTTAGCGTCAGGTGTCTGATGTTTTTTTACAGCCTTGCAGATAAAACCATCTGCCATCTCTAAAAGAAAATGCCTTGCGTCATTTTTAGAAAGTTCGGGATTCCTTTTTAAGACCTCCGCAAAATCAAGCGTCTCTGCAAGGTCTTTGAGAACCTTATGTTTCTCGGCGTCTTTCATTTATGGCTTAAGGTGTAAAGATGAATATTTATCTATGCCATCATTTATGGCTTAAGGTTTAAAGAATTTTTTTATCAGCGTCCCGTGTTTTACCTTTACAACTGCTATGCCCTGCCTTTTTTCTCTGATAGAATCATACCGCTTAATAAGCGCTGGGGGCAATTCCTTTGCAATTGCATCTCTTTCTTGACCCATCCTGCTCAAGACATCAGTCCAATTTTCTTTTTTCCCTTCAAACTCCTTTTTTAATTCTTCAATGCCGGCAAGCCGCTGCGCTATTCCGTCTTCCTTTTCTGTTTTTACGGCTTTTTTTTCATCAAGCCTTCCCCTTATTTTTGCCAGTTCGCTTTCTTTATTTATCTTTTCTTTTTTTGCGCCGTTTATTTCCCTTGTAATTGCATTTAGTTCCTTTTCATTCTTTACAACATTCATTCTGCTCTCATTCTTTTTTATCCTGTCAACACATACCGCTATATCATCCTCAATAGTCTTTATTGCGGTTTCAAATTCATTGACCTCTGTTTTCAGAGCCTCCATTTCCTGCTCTTTTGCCCCTATTTCCCTCTCAATCTTTTCTATCTCAAGCGGATAATAAAGTTTCTCTTCCTCAACAGAATCAACCTCAAGGTCTATCTTTTGAATCTTTTCTAGTAGATTTATTTTTTCCTGCAAATTTTCTCCTTCATTAAAAATTGGTGGGCCCACCTGGACTCGAACCAGGGACCGACCGGTTATGAGCCGGTGGCTCTTCCAACTGAGCTATGGGCCCTTATTAAGGGCAGAGCAATGTAAGGCTTTTTATATTAAAGAATTTAGACAGGTATTGTCAAGGATAATGTAATATCTTTCCAGCCCTTTTTGCTGTTTTAAGTTTTTTGAGTTGAAAAAAAAAGCGTTCTTGTATAGTATTCATACCTAACAACTATTTTATATGGGCGAGGCTTCAAATGAAAAAGATGTATTTTCAGGATGTGATTTTATCTTTGCAAAAATTCTGGGGGGATTATGGATGTGTGATACACCAGCCATATGATATGGAAAAGGGCGCTGGCACATTCAATCCGGCGACATTTTTAAGGGTTTTAGGTCCAGAGCCGTGGAAGGCAGCGTATGTTGAGCCGTCAAGAAGGCCAACTGACGGCAGATACGGTGAAAATCCGAACCGCCTTCAGCACTACTATCAGTTTCAGGTCATATTAAAGCCGTCCCCTGATGATATTCAGGATATTTATCTGAAAAGTCTAAAAAGTCTCGGCATAAATCCTCTTGAGCATGACATTAGATTTGTTGAGGATGACTGGGAATCGCCTACATTAGGCGCATGGGGGCTTGGCTGGGAGGTTTGGCTTGACGGCATGGAAATCACACAGTTCACATACTTTCAGCAGGCAGGCGGCATAAATTTAAAACCTGTTTCAGGCGAGATAACCTACGGACTTGAAAGAATCACAATGTATCTGCAGGGCGTTGATAATGTGTTTGATATTGAGTGGACAAAGGGCATTAAATACCGCGATGTTCATTTAAAGGGCGAGGTTGAATATTCAAATTATAATTTTTTAGAGGCAGACATAGAGATGCTTTTTAAACTTTTTGATATGTATGAAAAAGAGGGCATTAAACTTATTGAAAAAAGTCTGGCGCTTCCTGCATATGATTTTTGCCTGAAATGCTCTCACACCTTCAATCTCCTTGATGCAAGGGGGGCGATAAGCGTTGCAGAAAGGACAAGATTCATAGCGCGGGTTCGCAACCTTGCCCGTGAATGCGCACACCTTTACCTGAAAGGCAGGGAAGAGATGGGGTTTCCGCTGATAAAGAAGTAGTTGAAGAACCCCGCAGCAAGCTGCGGGGATTCTTCACGGTAAGGAATTTCATTATTTATATAGCTCGCCTTGACCCCGCTCCAAGGAGCGGGGATTGCGGCGAGCATCCCGTTCATACTAAAAAATAAATAAACGGCTTCTGTCCCTGATTTTTCATATGGGGTAAACTTGAGAATGGCGAGAAGGTCTATATAAAGAGACCTTTGAAAAATACTCCTTCTTTGTCATTCCCACGAAAGTGGGAATCCAGAAGACATTGAAAACACTAGATTCCCGTTTTCACGGGAATGACTACTAAAACCATACAGGACAAAATTCAAAGGTCTCATAAATAATAGCCGCTGACCCTGTTTTTTAAAAACATATACAAAGTTTTTCTTGAACTGTTTTACTTTTATGATATATTTCCTTACAAATGTTGCTGCAGCATAAAAATAAATGTTAGACAAACAATATTGCAATACCCCCAGCCTTGTGATATATCGCTTTACAATGAACAATACTCCAATAAATCAGCAGCAAGATTCACCATCAGTAAAATCCCCCCAACCCCCCTTTTCTAAAGGGGGGGATAATGAGTTCCCCCCTTTACTAAAGGGTGGGCAGGGGGGATTACGCATCATCCCACTCGGCGGTCTCGGGGAAATCGGCTTGAATATGATGGTTATGGAGTATGAAGACTCCATCATTGTCATAGACTGCGGGCTTATGTTTCCTGAAGACTACATGCTGGGCATTGATATTGTCATCCCTGATATTTCATACCTCAAAAAAAATATTGAAAAGGTAAAGGCGTTTGTAATAACCCACGGACATGAAGACCACATCGGCGCTTTGCCTTTTGTGCTGAATGAAATCAAGGCGCCGATATATGCAACAACACTCACCATCGGGCTCATACAGGAAAAACTAAGGGAATTTAATCTTGATAGATGCACTGATTTTATCCGCGTAAAACCGAGACAGAGCGTAACAATAGGCTCGTTTGATGTTGAATTTATCAGGGTCAGTCATTCAATTGTTGACGGCGTTGGGCTTGCAATAAAAACGCCTGTCG
>JACRNI010000157.1 GCA_016234925.1 Deltaproteobacteria bacterium
ACGCCTGTAATAATTACTTCATCTATGCCGATTTTTTTCAAAACATCATCAAGTTCAGTTTCAAAAAACCCCGAGTATGTTTTTTTATAAACAATAGTGTCGCCTTTTTTAGGCATTATATCATCCACAACCTCTGCGCCTTTTGTGCCTTGAACAGCGTGTCTGGGCCATAGCCTAAATTCAGGGTCATCCTTCTGGTGATTGTCGCACACATATATTATCGGGATGCCTTGTTTTCTCGCCTCATCTATCTGCAATTTTATGTTTTTTACAATCTTTCGCGCAGGTTTGACCTCAAGGGGCGCGCCGTCTTCAACAAAATCCTTTAGCATGTCTATTATCAAAAGCGTCTTTTTTGGCATAGCAACCTGCTGGCTTTAAAGGCTGTTGACAAAGTCATCAACAGCCTTGATTACACAGATTAGAAAAAATGATTACAAAGATGACAACTTGTTGTCATTGCGAAGGAGCGTAAGCGACTGCGGCAATCCCAAGAGATTGATTAGCCTTCGGCTCGCAATGACATTTCGGTGTAATCTAATCTTTAATCTGTGTAATCAGAGATTGTTGAGTTTGTCAACAAGCTCTTTAATTATTACGCATAAGTATTTCATTTATTAAAGATTTATCCGCATCAGATACTGCCCCGGAGTTAAGTATCCTTGAAGCCATTTCTTCTGCCTCGGAGAGCCTTGCATGTCTTATTATCCTTTTAACCCTTAATATAGAAAAGGCATTCATGCTTAACTGGTCTATCCCAAGCCCCATCAAGATTACAGCATATTCCGGTTCGCCTGCCATCTCGCCGCAGACTCCAACCTCTATGCCTGCATTGTGCCCTGCATCAATAACACTTTTTATAATGCGCAAGACTGCCGGATGCAGAGGCTCATAAAGGTATGCGACATGCTCGTTGCCCCTGTCTATGGCGAGGGCATACTGGATCAAGTCATTCGTGCCTATGGAAAAGAAACTAACCTCTTTTGCGAGCATATCCGCAATAATTGCCGCAGATGGAACCTCAATCATCATCCCGATTTCTATATTTTCATCAAACGGCTTTCCCTCTTGCCTGAGTTCATTCTTTGACTCTTCCAACAATGCCTTGGCTGCAAGGAGTTCATCAATGCCTGATATCATGGGAAACATTATCCTTGCCTTGCCGAATGCGCTTGCCCTCAAGATTGCCCTTAACTGCGTTTTGAATACATCAGGTTTTTTAAGGCAGAACCTGATTGCCCTAAGCCCCATTGCAGGATTTATCTCCTCTGCAAGTTCCATGAGTGAAATGAATTTATCCCCGCCTATATCAAGCGTCCTTATGGTTGCCGGATTCGGGGCAATCTTTTCAACCACAGCCTTATATGCCTTTAGATGCTCTTCTTCAGAAGGCATATGCCTCCTATTCAAATATAAAAATTCTGTCCTGTAAAGCCCGATGCCGTCCGCCCCATGGTCCATAATGGACGGCACTTCCTCAATCATCTCAATATTGCCCATTATCTTAATCCTGTGTCCGTCAATAGTCTGGGCAGAAAGCGCCTTGTATTTGTGGTAGAACCTGTCATGATCTTCATAATCCTTTTTTTTCTTTTTATATTCCTTTATAGTATCTTTGGACGGGTTGATTACAACAGTTCCAATGGTGCCGTCTACAATAACGGCATCTCCGTCATTTATCATCTGGCTGATATTTTCAAGACCAACAACAGCAGGTATTTCAAGGGACCTTGCAACAATGGCAGTGTGAGATGTCCGTCCTCCGACATCTGTCAGGAATGCAAGCACATTTCCCTTTGTCATTTGTATTGTATCTGTAGGCGCAATGTCATGGCTCACAACGATAACATCTCCTTTTATATCAGATATGCCTTCATGTTTTTTGCCCATGAGATTTCTTATTATGCGGTCGCCGACATGTTCTATGTCAGAACCCCTTTCACGGAGATACACATCATCCACACGGCTAAAAAAATCGCTCAAACTCTTGAGCACCATCTTTAATGCCCATTCTGCATTTACCATCTCATCTTTTATTATCTTAATCGTATCTTTAACAAGTTTTTCATCCCCAAGCATCATTATATGCGCATCTATTATCGGAACATGTTCAGCGCCTTTGCCATTTTTGATAATTTGTTTTTTTATATTCAATAACTGTTTTTTTGACTGCCTTATTGCGTCTTTAAACCTTTTTATCTCAAGCGGTATATAAGACTTGTCCATGTAGCAGAATGAAGGGGTATCCAGATGACCGCTGTCCAGTTTATAGATCTTGCCGATAGCAATACCCGAAGACACACCGATACCTTTTTTTATTATATCGCTGATGCCGTATTTTTTTTCTATTTCAGTCATATTAAAGACGATTACACCGATTAGGAAAAACCGATTACACCGATTAAAAATCTGTGTAATCTGCTTTTTGTAATCTGTGTCATCATATATTATTCTTCCCCAAATTTATCATTAACAAGTTTTTCAATGGCATCCAATGCGCTGTTGGCGTCTTCACCGCTTGCTGTTACAGTAATCTTTGAACCCTTTGCAGCGGCAAGCATCATCACGCCCATTATGCTCTTGCCGTTTACCTCCTGCCTGCCTCTGCTGATTGTAATGTCTGCCTTGAACTTATTTGTCAACTGGACAAACTGAGATGCCGCCCTTGCATGAAGCCCGAGTTTATTCTGTATAATAAGCGTCTTTTTAGCAACAGAATTTGATTTGTTATTATCGTTCATAAATTCACCGAAACTTGTCCTGAAATGTATTTATTCAGGAAATGAAACACAGGTGCAGCATACCAGTAAGCAGCGCACAAAATAAAAACAATATACACAAGCATAGATGCCGAAAAACCCTTTTGCATAAGATAGGCAAAAAATAGGACAATGCTGAATATGCCGACAGCGCTGCCTATATTGGCAGACGCATATCCATTCATTTGATAATAAAGGGCAAGCGCCGCGCCCAAAAGACAGATTGTTAAATATCTGAGCCTTTTCCCCCACTCGGGTATATCAAGCGATTTTATATAATCAACAACATCAATCCCCATATTGCAGCCTGCTGTTAAACCCCTTGTCCTCATCCAGAGATGCGGAATATTATATATAATCAAGAATGCGGCGCTAGCCCATAAACTACTTGATAATGCAAGAAACACCACACCGAACACACTGGCAAAAGGTTTTAGAGAACCCCAGAAATATGCGTCGCCGATTGCGCCGTATGGCCCCATGAGGCTTTTCTTAAACAAGGAAACATCATTTGGAGATAACTTGCCTGCCTTTACATCTTGTTCCAATCTTATGACAGCGCCAATGATTGGGGCTGCCATATAAGGCTGCGTGTTAAAAAATTTCATATGCCTTTTTAAAGCAGACAGAAAATCATTTTTTTCTTTGTATATCTTTTTTAATGCAGGTGAAATGGCGAATGCAAAACCCATTGCCTGCATATTTTCAAAACTCCACGCAGATTGAATAAAGAACGAATTCCATAATACTTTAAACATCTTCATCTGAAAATACCCCCACATTTTTTGTAGGGGCTTGATTTATCAAGCCCGCTATTGCCTGCCTGATGCAGATAGGCGGGTCGGATAAATCCGACCCCTACAATTCATCTTTCATCCGCCTTTGTGCCATCTGTGGCATGAATGTTTTATATATGGCATAAGGTTTAAATAATTTTTTATCTGTGCCATGCCAAAAGCCCGATAAATAAAATAAACACTGCGAACAGCGCGGTCTTTGCCAGTTTATTGCTGTGCGCTGTATTAAATGCAGATGCAATCCCGATAACAGGGATGACTGCAAAAAGGGTTGCAAAGGCAAATCTAATTTCTTGAGGGATTATATAATAAATGCGGCTGACGCCCATCATCCCTATTGTTATAAAGAAAAAAAACACTGCAATATTTACGATGAGCAGTGTTAAAACAGCCATTAGATTAAATATTCCAACGCCTGATGCAGTGCCTTTTTCAATTTCAGCATAAGCCCTGTGATAATAGTATTTATTAAACATCCTCACACCTTGGTCAGCCTTTTGGCACAAAACTGCAAAAGGTATTGTCATCAATATGCAAAACCCAAAAAGTTCTTTTTCAGGGATAATCCCTTTTGCATTTGCCGCGACTGCCGCTGCAATAACTGCCGCTGCTGTTTCATGAGGCGGGACATGGCCGCCTACAGGCAAATCGCCTATCCACAAAAGTTCCAATAAAGAGCCTATGACAATCCCTGCTGCAAGCGAACCGCAGACAAGACCGATTAAAGGCCCTGCAACAATCGGCCTTGAAATCATTATTTGAAATGCCGCTGTCCTGTCCAGCGATATGAATCCGCCTGCAACTGCTGCCGCAAATGCCTGCCAGAATAAAAATTTCATATATTCCAATTCTCTATTTTTAAAGGCTTGTCAGCAGGCACAGCCCTTATATCTATGTTAATGCCCAATTCCTTGAATTTAAGCAAAAACCCCCAGTCCTCTTTATCAATAAAAACAGACGGAGACAGCATCATGCTTCCGCCGTTGTGATGGATGTTGCCGATATTTATTGATGAAATCTTTAAGCCCCATGAATAAAGTCTCATGGCGTCTTTTAAACTGGAAACAATGACCATTACATTTTCTCGCCCCGCATCTTTAGAATTTATATCGCTGACCGCCTCTTTAATATCTTCAACCTTTATGGTTATTGACCTTGATGCGCAGGATTCTATTGCTATCTTCTGTATGCGGTTTTTTGCAGCCTCGTCATTTGCCACAATAAGACAGTTTGCATGGCAAAAAGGAACCCATGCCTCTATTGTCTGCCCGTGCACAAGACGGTCATCTACTCTTAAAAGGACTATGCTCATAGTTTTACAGTTGAGGAGTTGTAGAGTGTGAGAGTTAAGGAGTTCAGTGGGTGAGAGTTTTTAACTCCTCAACTCCTTCACTCATTCACTCCCTTTCTTCAATACCTCGCTTGCCAAAACAATGCTGTTTTGACCATTTGTTTTTAAGAGTTCTGCAAGTTCCGATAATGTCTTGTTGTTACGATGACTGTAGAGTTTTAAAAGCATCGGAAGATTAACGCCTGTCAACACCTCAACCTTGTTGTCTTCAAGGAATGAAAGGCTGATATTTGAAGGCGTGCCGCCAAACATATCTGTAAATATTAACACACCTGCGCCCTTGTCAAGTTCCTTTATTGCGGCTGCGATAGACTTACGTATATCCTCTGCGCTGTCCCCGTTTTTTACTGCAATGCACTTTATATCCCCAATGCTGCCTGTTATGGACTGTGCGGTGGATATGAGTGTTTTCCCAAGTTCGCCATGCGTTACTATAATAATGCCGACCATATGCCTCCTGAAATACAGGTAAAGGTGGAGGTTAAAAGCAGGTAGAGAGAAAAACAGGCAGAGATAAATCTTTCTTTACCTGCTTCACTCTCTATCTGTTTCACCATCTGCCTGCCTTACCCTTTACCACTACCTGCCTTTATGGTTTTTCAATATCCCTATGCCTCTTTTTAACCGAACATCTCTCATTCTCTATCATATTATATAAAAAATCAACAATTGCAACTGAGCGGTGTTTTCCGCCTGTGCATCCTATGGCGATTGTCAAATATGCCTTTCCTTCTTTCCAATAAAGCGGCAGGAGATAATCCAAAAGTTTTAAAAACCTTTCAAGAAACCCCCTTGTTTCATCTTTTTCCAGAATAAACCTTTTAACCCTTTCATCGCTTCCGTCCATCCCTTTGAATTCATCTATAAAATACGGGTTTGGCAGAAATCTGACATCCATTATCAAATCAGCGTCGCTCGGGATGCCGTAGCGGTAACTGAATGAAACAAGGTGAACAGTTATCTTTTCAATCTGTCCCGGGCCTGAAAAATAATCCCTTATTACCTCTTTGAGTTGATGGACATTATAGTTAGATGTATCTATAACCTTATTAGCCAATTCCTTTACATTTGCAATCGCATCCCTTTCAAGTTTGATGCCGTCAAGAGGGCTTAAATTTCCAGCCAGCGGGTGTTTTCGCCGTGTTTCACTGAAACGTTTCAAAAGAGCATCGTCAGACGATTCAAGATAAACAAGTTCAGGTTTGTATCCATGTTTTTTTATCTCTTCAAATATCCGGGGAAAATCTTTTAAAAATTCCCTTTCCCTTATATCCACAACAGTTGCAATCTTTGCTATTTCTTTTGATTCCAATGAAAGTTCTAAAAACTTTGGAAGGAGCGATACAGGAAGGTTGTCAACACAGAAAAAACCAATATCTTCCAGCACCTTTATGGCAGTGCTTTTGCCAGCGCCTGAAGGGCCGCTCAGGATTACCAGACGGGTGTTCTTCACATGAACTACCTACCCTCTATTTATAGTGAACGACATTAGTAGCCGCACCCTTTACGGGTGCGCTATTTTCGCAGGCATAAAGCCTGCGGCTACCAGCATTTATGTCAACTTATCTAAGTCGTTTTATTTAGTTTTTTACCCTTGCCGATTGCATGGTTAAGCTGCTTATGAAATGCAAGCGCAGAATCATAGCCCATAATCTTTAAAATCTGGTTTCTTGCAGCCACCTCAACAATAGTAGCAACACTCCTGCCGGGGCTTACAGGGATGCGCAGGTGGGGAAGTTCTACACCGAGCAAGTCATATTTCCTGACATCAAAACCGAGTCTGTCATATCCTTCATCAGGGCTCCATGCCACCAATTCAACAACAATGTCCATATGCTTTTTTTCCCTCACCGCTGTTATGCCGAATATATCCTTTACATTGATTATGCCAAGACCCCTGACCTCCATATGATATTTAATAACATCTATTGCCATGCCGAATATGGTTGCCGGGGGCATCCTCTTTATCAGCACAATATCATCAGATATAAGCCTGTAACCCCTTGTAATCAAGTCAAGGGCGCACTAGCTTTTTCCCACGCCGCTCTTTCCAATGAGCAATATCCCGACGCCAAGGACATCCACAAAAACGCCGTGCACGGTTGTTGTGGGGGCAAGTCTTTCTTCAAGATGCTTTGTAATCCTGTCAATAAATAGGGATGTTGTAAGCGGTGTTTTTAATAGGGGGGTCTTTTTTCTTTCAGCAAGTTGATATAAAAACTGCGGCGCCTTTTGTCCCCTTGTTACAACATAGCAGGGCGAAGGGGTTTGTTCAAGATTCTTTAAAGCAGACTTTAGTTCATAATCTTTAAGGCTTTTAAGATAGCCTATCTCTGCCTTGCCGAATATGAGTATCCTGTCAGAGTGGAGTTTACCTAGAAGACCTGTTAACAGCAGCCCCGGCTTTTGAATGCGCGCTGTGGTGATTTTTTTCTTGAGCCACTTTTCGCCGGATATAATCTTTAGTTTCAGTCTGTTTTCAATTTCTTGTTTAAGAAGTTCCGAAACAGGTATATTGGCTGTCATTTTTATTAGAATTGATTACACAGATTACCATAGAGTCAAGTGTAGCCGCACCCTTTATGGGTGCGTTATCTCGCAGGCTAAAGCCTGCGGCTACCTGCTCTCTGACTCTTCTATAATCGGTGTAATCATATCATCTCCTTTTATGCCTTTTTGTCCTCTTCTGCAATTATCCTATATATATCGTCGCGAAGAGGCGCTTCCATTAGTTTTTTTCTAAATGATGCGTCGTGCAGCAAACGGGATATTCTGGCAAGCACCTTTAAATGACCCGCAGTAGAATCTTCAGGCGCAATAATAAGGAAAAATAAATGGCTTGGGTTGCTGTCAAGCGACTGAAAGTCAACGCCTCTTGCGCTTCTGCCAAATGAAACAATGATATGGTTTATGCCCTTTATTTTGCCGTGCGGGATTGCCACGCCGTAGCCAATGCCGGTGGAGCCAAGTTTTTCCCTTTCAACAAGGATTTCCAGAAGTTTATCCTTGTCAATGCCGTTTGCCTTTGAGGCAATGTCATTAACCATCTCCTCCAGCGCGCCCCTTTTGTCATTTGA
>JACRNI010000158.1 GCA_016234925.1 Deltaproteobacteria bacterium
AATCCATAACAGGCTGGTTTCCCCCGCGATGACCGAATTTCAGTTTATATGTCTTTCCGCCAAGCCCTAAGCCAAGTATTTGATGCCCCAGACAGATTCCAAATATTGGTTTTTTGCCAATCAGTTTTCTCACATTTTCAATTGCGTATGTAACAGGTTCAGGGTCGCCAGGACCATTTGAAAGAAATACGCCGTCCGGGTTCATCTTCAAAACATCGTCAGCAGAGGTCCACGCAGGCACAACCGTAACATCGCATCCGACATTTACAAGATTGCGGAGGATGTTAAATTTTATGCCGAAATCATAGGCAACCACTTTAAATCCCCCCTTGCCCCCCTTTGAAAATCCCCCCTTGCCCCTCATTACTAAAGGGGGGATGGGGGGATTGTCATAACCTTTTTCCAAATCCCACAATCCTTGTTCCCATTTGTAAGGTTCTTTGCATGTTACTTCCTTTGCCAAATCCAACCCTGTCATAGAAGGAAATTCTTTTGCCTTTTTTACAAGCCTTGCAGGGTCTAAATCAATTGTTGATATTACGCCGTTCATAGCACCATTGTCCCGCAGATGCCTTGTCAATGCCCTCGTGTCTATGCCTTTTATTCCGACAATATTATTTTTCTTTAGATAACTGTCTAATGTTTCCCTGCATCGCCAGTTGCTTGGATAATCGCAAGACTCCTTTACTATAAAACCCTCTGCCCACGGTCTATGAGACTCAACATCCTCTTCATTTATCCCATAGTTGCCAATCTGGGTATATGTCATTGTAACAATCTGCCCTTTGTAAGACGGGTCAGTAAGAATCTCCTGATAACCAGTCATGGATGTATTGAATACAACCTCGCCGATTGTTTCCCCCTCAGCGCCGAAAGAACAGCCCTCAAACACAGTGCCGTCAGCAAGGGCTAGGAATGCTTTTTTAGATAATGGCATAAATATAACCCCAATTTAAGAGTTGCAGTGTTTTAAAATTTAATCCCTGCTTTACTAGATTTAATAATTAGATAGTTAATAAATGCAGAGCATGAAACAAACATATATTTCGCATCTTCAAAATCAACTTTTGATTCTTCCAACATAGCATGCCTTATTCCGCCTTCATCGCTGGTATATCCATAAATTGCGTCAAACCCTTTTTTTAATGCCCCGTGTATTTCAACATCTTTATCAATAGTTTTTAAAGCCTCTCCAAGCGTGGCTTTAGAATTTCCTGTAATTATTTGAGAAATAGATTCTACTGCGCTTATAGATTCTTTTACAGAATTCCTATAATCAGGATTCTTTCTATCTGATAATTTTGATAGAGCAGATTCTAAATGGGCATTAACCCCTGATAATTTTGTTTTTCTTGAGTTCTCAAGAGCTTCTTCTATTTCCTTTAACTCATTTTCATTAGTAATTTGGGTGATTAAATCCCCAACAAATCTATAACCTGAAATCTCTCTTTCCATCATTGTATTACAAAATTGTTTAAATTTCTTTGTGTCTAGCGAAAGATTGGGATATGCAATATTTGAAACAAATTCTATAAAATCGTAAACCTCAAACCATTCGGCATTAAAAAACCATTTGTTAATCACTTTATGTGTATCAGATGTATAGTTGCGAATCCCATCCACAGGAAGTTTGAAAAAATCATGCCATAATATTTGATAAAATATTTTTAAACTAGACTCGGATATAATATATGATTTATCTCTTCCAATAAAGTGAAACAGAAAAGCATTCCATAAAGCAATTCTCAAATCATCATCCATAGAACCAATTTGTAATCCAGTTTTAACGGGTTTTTCACCTATTCTTTGAGAAAATCTCATAATCTATACCTATCTTTATTCCCATTTTCCATTCTATCCCTCATACACCACCCGCCCGCCAACTATTGTCTTAATAACCTTTCCCTTCATCTTCCAGCCGCCAAATGGAGTATTTTTGCTTTTGGATTTTAGTTTGCTGGCATCAACAACCCATTCCTTATTCAAATCAACAATTGTTATATCTGCATCATTGCCTGCCTTCAGAGAACCCTTTGTATGCAGCCCTAAAATCTTTGCGGGGTTCGCAGAGAGTTTTTCAACAAGGGCATTTAGCGAGACGACCTCTTCATCAACAAGTCTTAAAGATAATGAAAATGCAGTTTCCAAGCCAATTATCCCGTTTGCCGCCTTGTCAAATTCCACATCCTTTTCATCAATATTCTGCGGTGCATGGTCTGTGGCAATGGCGTCTATTGCGCCGTCTTTAAGCCCGTTTTTTAATGCCTTTACATCTTCTGGACTGCGAAGCGGCGGGTTCATCTTTGCATTTGTATTGTAGCCTGTAACTGCCTCATCTGTTAATGTAAAGTGATGGGGCGCTGCCTCTGCTGTAACATTCAGGCCCCTTTGTTTTGCATTTCGGACAAGTTCAATAGCACCTTTTGTAGATATATGCGCAATGTGCAGTTTTGCGCCTGTAAGTTCTGAAAGCGCAATATCCCTTGCAACTATAATATCCTCAACTGCATTTGGGATGCCCTTTAAACCAAGTTTTGTCGCAATAAAACCCTCATTCATAACGCCGTCTAATGCAAGGCTTAAATCCTCGCAGTGCGATATGATAGGCAGATTAAAAAGTTTTGAATACTCCATTGCAAGTCTCATAAGATTTGAATTTAAAACAGGTCTTCCGTCATCTGAAATTGCGACGCATCCTGCATCTTTTAATTCGCCAATCTCTGCAAGGGTCTCGCCTCTTAATCCTTTGCTTATTGCGCCGACTGGAAATACATTTACAATGCCTTCTTCTTTTGCTTTTTTTAATATGTAGTCTGTAACAGATGAATTGTCATTCACAGGGTTTGTGTTTGCCATACACGCAATGCTTGTAAATCCGCCTGCTGCCGCTGCCATCGTGCCTGTTTTTATGGTTTCTTTGTATTCATAACCCGGCTCCCTTAAATGCGTGTGCATGTCAATAAAACCGGGAAAGACAAAAAGACCCGTTGCATCTATGACTTTAAAATCCCCACTTGCTCCCCCCTTTTCTAAAGGGGGGTTGGGGGGGATTATTTCAACAATCTTTCCAT
Source organism: Deltaproteobacteria bacterium (assembly GCA_016234925.1). GTDB lineage: Bacteria > Desulfobacterota > GWC2-55-46 > UBA9637 > GWC2-42-11 > JACRNI01. Next base: position 3,072 of record JACRNI010000158.1, read on the forward strand.
CAACACAATAGACATCAAACAAACCATCAATCTTATTTGCAGGGTCAACTATCCTGCCGTTTTTTATTAAGAGTCTATTCACAGATACCCTCGTATATATTGTAGTAGCCGCAGGCTTTAGCCTGCGCTATTTTACGCAACCTAAAGGTTGCGGCTACAGTTTTTGGACTACTCACGAGAGCCTCCAAGCAAGAGATAAAAAAGCGCCATCCTCACTGCCACACCGTTTTTCACCTGATCCAAAATCAAAGAATATTTTCCATCTGCAACATCAGATGAAATCTCAATGCCCCTGTTTACAGGCCCCGGATGAAGGATAACTACATCTTTCTTTGCCCTCTCAAGTTTTTTTGCATCAAGACCGAATAGTCTTGAATATTCCCTTACAGTCGGGAAAAGCCCTGCATTCTGCCTTTCTAGTTGGATTCTCAACATCATTATAACATCCGCATCTTTAATTGCATCCTCCATATTGTAAAATACCCTGCATCCCATATTTTCAATGCCATAAGGCATCATTGTAGGAAGTCCTGCAACCCTTACCTCTGCGCCGAGTTTTGTAAATCCGTAGATATTGCTCCTTGCAACCCTTGAATGAAGTATGTCGCCTATTATTGCCACTTTTAACCCTTCAATCCTGCCAAATTTTTCTTTAACTGTCAGCATATCAAGCAATGCCTGACTTGGATGCTCATGCGTGCCGTCGCCTGCATTTATAACAGGGCATTTTACAAGTTTTGATAAAATATGCGGCGCGCCGCTTGAGAAATGCCTTATGACAATGCAGTCCGGGTTCATTGCCTCTAAATTTTTTGCAGTATCCCTTAATGTCTCGCCTTTCACAACACTGCTTGATGACACAGAGATATTGACAGCATCAGCGCTCATCCTCTTTGCAGCGATTTCAAATGATGTCCTAGTCCTTGTTGATGCCTCGTAAAAAAGATTTATAATCGTTCTTCCGCGAAGCGTAGGGACCTTTTTGATTTCTCTTTCAGAAACCTCTTTGAAGGATTCAGCAGTAGACAAAATAAGTTCTATTTCATCTTTGGCAAGGTCTTCAATGCCAAGTATGTCTTTTCTTTTGATCTTCACTCATGCTCCACAATTACCTCATCTACGCCGTCTATCTCTTTCAAATGCACCTTAACAGCCTCCTGCATTGATGTCGGCACATTCTTGCCAATATAATCAGGTCTTATTGGAAGTTCCCGATGACCCCTGTCAATCATAACAGCCAATTGGATATTTGCGGGCCTGCCAAAATCCATTATCACATTCATGGCAGCCCTGATTGTCCTTCCTGTAAACAAAACATCATCAACAATTATAATTTTCTTGTTATCAATTGAAACAGGTATGTCTGTTTCTTTCAAGACAGGCTGTTTTTCTTTCATGCCAATATCATCCCTGTAAAGGGTCGCATCAACGCTGCCGATAGGCAGTTCAATGCCTTCTGCATTTTTCAATATCTCCTTTATCCTTTTGGCAAGATAAACCCCGCGGGTAGGAATGCCTAGCATAACAATATCCTCAATGCCCTTGTTCTTTTCAATTATTTCATGGGCTATTCTTATAAGCGCCCTTTCAACACCCTTTTCATCCAGCACATTTTTTTTTGTCATATAAACCTTTCCTTATTGTAGGGGCTTGATTTATCAAGCCCGTTTCCCTCAGGTCGGATAAATCCGACCCCTACCTTTAGGTTTGAGACAAAAAAATACCCCCATGCCCTTTTGGACAAGGAGGTATATAAATAGCCATGTTTTTTTAGAGTAATCATTTTCTCCCTTTCTTAACCTCGCTGGATTAAGTTAAAAGGGTTATAGCAGAGACAAGCAGTCGGCTTGTCTCTACCCTGCCTTTTGTAATGGTTTAACTACATCTATATTAAATTCAAATGTATGCTGATACTGTCCTAAAAAATCAACTTCTATATTATACGAGGCATAGATGTTTATATCATCCTTGCCCCTTTCAACTGTAATATCCTCTTCCTTTATTGGAATATCCCATTCATTTGCCTTCTTTGTCAACAACTTTTTTATATCTGCATCGGACTTCTGTGATGCCAATTCTGCTATACCTTTAAATTCCTGTCCAAGCATAAAATTGCTTATATAAAGCGGAATAACCTTTATACCGCCGTATATAATTCCAAAAAGGAAAAGCAATATTAAGATGGTCTTAAATCTGATAAAGCCGTGTTCATTCTTCAAACAATCAGCGCCCATAACATATACACCATTTCTATTTTATTACACCTTTTAAAACCTCTAGTCAACATAAATCTAAAAAACATTTTTTAAATTTTTAGTTGACAGTTTAACTTTTTTCTGTATACTTCATACTCCAATATGGCTAACTCAAAGAATAAAAAACACCCTGTTAAAAAACAAAAAAAGGCAGTTAAAGCAAAATCAAAAACCGTAAAGCCCAAGAAAAGGGCAAAGGTATCTGCAAAGCCTGCGCTGAAAGGTTTTAATTCAGGCTCAAAACGGACTGCAAAGAAAAAACCGGCCAAACCGCCTGCCAAGAAACCTGCAAGGGCTAAAAAAGATGCGGGATCTTTTAAGAAAGAGACGCAAAAGAGGCTTCTTAATGCCAAAAATGAAATCCTTGCTGATGTCAGCCAAAAGGTCAAAGAAGAAAGCAATCCAATAAAATTTGAGATGGGCGATATATATGATATTGCAAGCAATGAAAGGGATAGAGAACTATCTCTTATATTGGGCGATAGAGACAGGGAAAAACTAGCAAGCATAGAAGATGCGCTTGAGAGGCTTAAAGAGGGAATATATGGTTTATGCGACGAGTGCGGGGAACTGATTGGCGAGGAAAGGCTTAAAATACTGCCGTTTACAAAGGTTTGCGTAGAATGCAAATCAAAAAATGAACGGGAGCACGGCGCCCGCAAGAAATATGAAGAGGAAACAGGGCTTGGTATTATTGAAAAGACAGAGGCAGAAGAAGAATTTTAAACGGCATGATGGCACAGATGAATATTTATCATTAAACCTTAAGCCATAAATGATGGCATAGATAAAAATTTCTTTACACCTTAAGCCATAAATGAATGACATCCGTTTTCAGCGTCAACTGACCTACATTTTAGTTGTTTCTATAGTAGTTCTTATCCTTGCAGTATCCATCTTCAGAAAAAACCAATCCGCTGAAATTAAATATATCCAACTTTTAATGGGCACTGTTGTTGAAATTACCTTGTATGGTAATGACGAACAACTTTTGAAACTTGCCTCTGATGCTGGCTTTGAAGAGATAAAACGGCTTGAGGCGCTTATGAGCCACTATAAAGATGGCAGCGATGTTGCAAGGATAAATAAATATGCAGGAATAGAATACGTAAAGGTATCTCAAGAAACCATTGATGTTATTGAAACTGCAAAAAAGGCATCGGAAATGAGCAGCGGATCTTTTGATATTACAATGGGCGTGCTTGGCAAGGTATGGCATTTTACAAAGGATGACAAAGGCGAACCTGTTCCTCCAGAAAAATACGAGGTTGAAACCCTCCTTCCATTGATTGATTATCAGCAGATTATCATTGATAGAAATTCCAACACGGTAAAACTTGGCAGGAAAGGGATGCGGATAAATCTCGGAGGCATTGCAAAGGGCTACATTGTTTCAAAGGCAGTTGAAAAGATAAAATCAAAAGGCATTAAAAAGGGCATTATCCATGCAGGCGGTGATATGTTTGTTTTTAATGAGTCTGATAATAAACCTTTTAAGATAGGCATTCAGCATCCAAGGGAGAAGGATAAA
>JACRNI010000162.1 GCA_016234925.1 Deltaproteobacteria bacterium
CTTATTGGATAGCCTGCCCTTTCTGAAAAGCCTGCAACAATCACATTTGCAGATGCGCCGATTATTGTTCCATTCCCGCCAAGACATGCGCCTAAAGATAATGCCCACCAGAGCGGCAGGATTTTATCTGCCCCGCCCATTGTTGCGCCCATCTCTTTTATCATAGGTATCATGGTTGCAACAAATGGAATATTGTCAACAATTGCAGATGCGATTGCAGAAACCCATAATATAAGAATCGTTGTATTTGAAAGGTCTCCGCCTGTAAAATGAACCATCTTTTCTGCCAGAAGTTTTATAACGCCTGTCTCCACAAGCCCTTCAACAACTACAAAAAGTCCTATAAAGAAAAATATTGTAACCCATTCTACCTTGCCGAACACCTCATGAACCTCGCTGTTCGTAATAATTAAAAGAAGCGCTGCACCGAACAATGCAATAGTCGCAGATTCCAAATGCAAAACACCGTGAAAGAAAAATCCAAGTATAACTATGCCGAGAACAAAAAGACATTTTCTTAAAAGTGCGCCGTCGGTAATTGCATCATCCTCTCTAAATTCCATAATCCTTTTTTTGTCCTCATCTGACACCTTCATTTTACTTCCATATATAAATTTTAAAGGCAGGAATGTTGCGAACATGATTACAGGAATAACAGGCGCGACATTTATAACAAAGTCCATGAATGTTAAGCCGACTGCGCTTCCTATCATTATATTCGGAGGGTCGCCGATAAGCGTCGCTGTGCCGCCGATATTGGATGCAAATATCTGCGTAAAGAGAAATGGATAGGGATTGAGTTTTAATTCGTCTGTAATAACGAGTGTTACAGGGACTATTAAAAGCACTGTTGTAACATTATCAAGGAGTGCGGACAAACTTGCAGTTACAACAGCGAGCATTACAAGCACTCGCCAAGGCTCGCCTTTTACAGCCTTTGCTGATTTTATTGCAAGGTATTGAAACATCCCTGTTTTCTGGGATATTGCAACAATGAGCATCATGCCTACGAGGAGGCCGATTGTGTTAAAATCAATGCCGTTAATCGCCTGTTCCTGATTTAGAACGCCCAAGAATATGAGTATGCATGCGCCAAGGAGGGATACAACAGCCCTGTTAAACTTCTCAAGCACAAGGACAGCATAAACCCCGACAAATACAAGGGCTGCTAAGATCATTGGGATGTTATCAAACATTTTGATTTTATATAGAGCGTCATAACTTCGCATACCTGCGTTGCTCCTCAGCTCGTCATTGCGGCGTATGTTGAAAATACGCCTCACTCCTCGCTTTCGTCGCGGCCCGACCCACGCCGCTGGCGTGGGTGCCCCCTGCTTTGTTCTGACGCTCTATATGCGCATTTATTTATGTCGCTGTATATAATATTCTAAAATGCATTCGGTTATGAAGGTAAGCCTTTTAGCAAAAAACGATTTTATTGTCCAGAAAATTCATTCCTATAAGCCTACATCTCAATCCTTGTAACAACTCCATGAAGTTTATTGATTGGGAGTTTGTAGAATTTAACAAATGTAGGCGTAAGTTTTTTAATAGCAGAAAATATTTTCCAGATGATGTTTGGGGTTGTTATATCTTCAATGCCGTAAAATATTGTCTTTTCATGTATCCCTGCCCTTTTCAGTATCCTCTCCACATCAACAACCTCCATATATCCTATCCGAATAACAAATATCCTTAATCCCGGAGCAATGTCTCCTTTAAAGGAGCTTGAAACGCCAAATGGTTCATCCATTATACTGATGGATAGGAGAATATTATCCTCATATATTATATTGTTTCTAAACATGGTGTGAACGATATATGGGTGAACCATCTCTATACTCCTTGTAAAAAAAAGCGCTGTTCCATTTATCTTTGAGCATGCCTGATATATCTGCCTGTAACTTGTAAGAAAGGTCTCTATCTCAAGGGGGCGAAGCGTATTATAGAGTCTTTTCTGCCCCATAGTGTATATGAGAATAATAGTAAAAGGAATGGCTGCTATGATGATAGACCAGTAGCCGCCGTGTGGAATCTTGTACATGTTGGAAACAAGAAATATTGCGTCTACTATGGTAACAAATGCCGCAACAGCGGCTTTGAAATGGCTTCTTTTTAAATAGAATATCCATGTCATCATGATGCCGGTGAGGGTCATGGTTCCTGTCACGGCAAGGCCGTATGCAGCGGCAAGCCGCGCTGACTCCTTGAATTCAAGCATGATGAAGATGACGGAGAAAAGCAGAAACCAGTTGACCGCCGGTATGTATATCTGCGACCGCACCTCCCTTGATGTGTAATCCACCTTAAACATCGGGAAGGTGTGGGTTACTATCCCCTGATAGACTACTGAAAACATGCCGCTGATCATTGCCTGAGACGCTATGACAGTTGCTATGATGGTGAGAATAAGAAACGGTATGTAGAGGAACTGCGCCTGATTAAATATCATTTCAAACAAAACATTTTTTGCCTCCGGATGCTGGATAAGGAATGCGCCCTGTCCGAGGTAATTTAAGACAAGGGCTATAAACACAAAGCACCATGCCTTGATAATAGGGAACCTTCCAAGATGTCCCATGTCTGCATATAATGCCTCCCCGCCTGTAGCGCACAAAATCACTTCAGAAAGCACAAAGAAGCCTACTATCCCATTGTGTGTCATGAAATTTACGGCATAGTATGGATTTATTGCAGTTAGAACAGACGGAACATTGATTATAGACATAACACCTGACAGGGTTAAGACAGCAAACCAGATGAGCATAACAGGCCCGAATGCCCCTGCAATTTTTTCTGTTCCTCTTTTCTGAAATGCGAAGAGGATAAAGGCAATTGCGCCTGCGATAAAGATGAGGGTATTGTTTCCTATTGATTCAAGTCCGGGTATGAGGAGTATGCCCTCAACTGCGCTTAAAATACTAATAGCGGGAGTGATAACGCCATCGCCGACAAGGAGCGATATGCCGATAAACGAAAGAAGCGAAACAAAAGCCGCCTGCCTGCCTGATTTGAGGAATCTGACCAACAATCCCTTGAGAACAATGGTTCCTCCCTCGCCTTTTTTACTGAGGCTTGTGGCAAGCCATGCATACTCTATTGTTACGAGGATTATCAGTGTCCAGACGATTAAAGAGAGTATGCCGATTATATTTACTTCCGTAGGCTTTGTAATGAGGAAGATAACCACAAGCGTGTAGATAGGGCTTGTGCCAATGTCTCCAAATACAATACCTAAGGAATTTATTATTTCCTTAACATTATGTTGAGTTTTAGTGTGCGGCATTTTAAAATTCAAAAAAAATTATACGGCTGTCTGCACCCATAGGAAAAATGGTCTTCACCTGCGAGCGCAAATTTTATTTCAACCTTCAACCCCGCCAATAATCTTCAGTTTCTCCAATACCTCGTCGAGGTGAGGCGCATCCTTCATATAATCTGTCAGGTCGCAGCCTGCATAATGCTCAAAGTGGATGCCGTCAATAAAAAGAGGGTGGTTTGTTACATCATATGCCTTCCCCTTGTATGCAAAATATACGGGGTTTCCTTTTTGACTGCCGTCATACTGTTTTAATTCTTCAATGGTAAATATCTTCATTTCAACACTCCATTTTTCATATCTTAAACGGCGCTGGTATGAATGTCAAAATAAATACAATAAGCGTAAACCATACTATAAGCCTTCGTCTAAAATCAAGCGGTGTTTCATCTTCAACAGGCGGATGATTTATGCCGATTATGGTTATTAGAATCGCCCAGACAAGCCAGCCCTGATAGATGAATATCCCGATAACAATCAACACTGCTGTAAATGCAAATGAAATTTTTCTATGCCGCTTTCCAAAAACAGCATACACCATGTGTCCGCCGTCAAGTTGGCCTATCGGCAAAAGATTTATTGATGTAATAAAAAAACCTATCCAGCCTGCATACGCGACAGGACTTAGAAAGACATCATAGCCATCCGGCACAGCGCCTATTGCAATGTATGTCAGTATTTCAAATATTATTGAAGAACCAATCTGCTCTGCATCAAATGGGACAATGGGCAAAACCTTTGAATATTTGAGGCCTATAAACGCAACAACAATGGAAACAAAAAACCCTGCGAGAGGCCCTGCTGAACCAACATCAAGCAAAGCCTTTCTGTTCAATACAGGCGATTTCATCTTTATAAATGCCCCGAATGTGCCCGGCAGAGGAGGAAGCGGAGGCCCCGGAATAAAATGCGGATAGGTTGCTTTAATCCCATGTCTTTTTGATGCAAAAAAATGCCCCATTTCATGGCTCAAAAGAATGGAAAGCAGAGACAAGGAAAACGGTATGCCTGCAAGAAAACTAAATGGGCTTGCAAATGGATTGACACCTTCCATAAAAGAGCCTGAAATGAGCGTGGTTAAAACAGTTGCAAGAAAAAGAGCCAGCGGCAGAAATATGCGGGGACGCTGTTTTTTCAATTCATATGAAACAGATGTCTCAACAGGAAAATCAACCTCTCTATGATAAGTCAAACAACCTCCTCAATTTTGTATCGCAAAACACATCTGTTTAAAAAGAATAGCAGGTTTTTATTTTTAAGCAAATACTTTTATAATATTAAAAACTCTGATACCATACGCCATCATGATAAAGTTTATAAAACGCATATTTTTGGCATTTACGCTTCTGATAATCATCACTGCTATCGGCATATACCTTTTTGTGCCGATAGATAAGATTGCAAAAGACAGATTAGAGGATATTCTTGGAAGAGATTTTTCTATCGGCAGGGCGAATGTTGCATTTGCGCATCTTGAGATAAATGATTTGACATATAAAGACAGTGAACACAAGATTCAGGATGTAATAAAGATTAAAGATATAAAGGTCTATCCATCCCTTTTGCTTTTATTGACAGGAAGGGTTGTCATAAAAAATATTGAGATTGATTCGCCGTATTTACTATTAAGAAGGTTCAATGACAACAAATGGTCTGTGTCAAAATTGTTCGGCGGGAGCGGCTCTGCGCCAATAATCTTAAAAGGCATTGAAATAAAAAACGGGACGCTTGACATATGGGATGACAAGGCAGGGAAGATGCCTTTCAAGACTGCAATAGATGGTTTAAAAATAAACATATATAACCCCATAGCAATTCTTGGGCATGGAACAGTTATAGATATCTCCGGCAGATTAAAGCAAGGTGGAATTTCCATAAAAGGCGATTGGGATCCTCTAACATACAAACTCGCTGCAGATGCAAAGGCTAATGCAATTGATATGACTATAGCAAATCCATATCTTGCAGACGAAGGCGGTGTGATAATTACATCAGGCTCTCTGGATTTGTCTTCAAAAATAAAATTTGAAAATAATATCGTAAATGCGCCTGTTGACGCAGTTGTTAAAGAACTTAAAATGAAATCCGCTGAGGGTGTTCTTCTTGATATTTCAGTCCCGCTTGTCATCAGTCTGATTGAAAAACAAGGCAAGTTTGATTTAAGGTTTAATATCTACGGACATTTAAACAACATTCAAACAAATCTAAAAGATGCGTTAAAGAAAAAGGCTGAGGATTCTCTGGAGAAAAAAATAGAATCTCCTTTAAAAAAACTTGGCAGGGATTTAAAGGATATTGGAAAGGGCATAATGGATGTATTCAGATAATCCAGTCTTTAAAAGATACAGGATACATATCAAAGGCATGGTTCAGGGGATTGGCTTCAGACCATTTGTATATAATCTGGCAAAAACCCTTGATTTAAATGGATATGTATTAAATGATTCAATCGGAGTTTTAATAGATGTTGAAGGGGAAAGGACAAAAGAATTCCTACAAAAACTCAAATCAAATGCGCCGACTCTGGCAAGGATAGATGATATTATTATTGAAGAACTGCCACAGAGTTATATTTATAAAGGCTTTGAAATAAAAAAGAGCATTTCTGCAACAGGAGGTTTTTCCCCTGTCCAGCCTGACATTGCCGCTTGTCCTGATTGTCTCAAGGAATTAAATGACCCAAATGACCGCCGCTATTTATATCCATTTATAAACTGCACAAACTGCGGGCCAAGATACTCAATTATCTTTGACATGCCGTATGACAGACATAATACAACAATGTCCTCATTCAGGATGTGCAGAGAATGTGAGGAAGAATATAACAACCCATTGGACAGGAGATTCCATGCGCAGCCGAATGCGTGTCCAAAATGCGGGCCTAGACTGGAATTCAGAATTCAGGATTCCAATTTTAAAAAGGATGATGAAAATAATCCCACTCACCCTCCCCTTTATCCCCTCCCATCAAGGGAGGGGAAATCTCCCTCTCCCCTTGTGGGAGAGGGTTGGGGTGAGGGGGGATTTTCGGAGCAAAAAGAAAAACCAATAGAGACAACCACAAAACTTTTGAAGCAAGGTGCAATTATAGCAATTAAAGGCATAGGCGGATTTCATCTTGCCTGTGATGCGTGTAATGATAATGCTGTAAAGAGGCTTCGTGAAAAAAAGGATAGAGGTAATAAACCATTTGCAGTAATGATGCCTGATATTGAAACAATCAAGATGTTTTGTAAAGTAAGTCCTGATGAGGAAATGATTTTAAAGAATCCGTCCCGACCGATTGCCCTTTTGAAAAAAAAGAAAAATATCCCCATATCAAACCTTGCTGCACCTGAAAATAATTACCTTGGTGCTATGCTTCCATACGCACCTCTGCATTATCTTCTTTTCCATAAATCACTTAATCCTGACCTTATCCTGCCGGCAGTTGTTATGACAAGTGGAAATCTTAAAGAAGAACCGATTGTCATTGATAATGAAAAAGCAATGGAAAGATTATCAAAAATTGCAGATGCGTTTCTTATGCATAACCGCAATATATATATGAGGGTCGATGACTCTGTAGTAAATATGCACGGCTTAAAACCTGCGATATTAAGACGCTCAAGGGGATTTGTGCCTGAACCAATAGATATGGGCCCAATAGATATGAATGAAGACATGCCTGAAATCCTTGCATGCGGAGGACAACTAAAAAATACATTCTGCATTACAAAGGGCAGATATGCAATAGTAAGCCAGCATATTGGTGATATGGAGAACAAAGAAGCAATAGAATTTTACAAAGAGACTCTTAAAAATCTAAAAAATACATTTAAGGCAGAACCTAAAATTATTGCACACGATATGCACCCGAATTACTGGACAACAAGGTTTGCCAAAGAATATCACTCACAACTCACGACTCATGACTCGCAACTTATTGCAGTTCAGCATCACCATGCGCATATCGTATCCTGCATGACTGAACACAATTTAAAAGACGATGTCATTGGCATTGCATTTGATGGAACAGGCTACGGCGCTGACGGAAATATCTGGGGCGGAGAATTTTTAATCGCAGATAGAAAAGGTTCTACAAGGTTTGCCCATTTTGATTATGTCCCTATGCCGGGCGGTGCAATGGCAATAAAAGAGCCGTGGCGGATGGCAATAAGTTATCTCATAAATACATACGGCGATAATGCAAAAGATGTTCTGCCTTTATTTTTTAATAGATTTAAAACAACTGATATTGGCGCAATCATAATGATGATGAAAAAAAAATTCAACTCCCCTCTCACATCCAGCTGCGGCAGGCTTTTTGACGCCGTATCTTCACTTATTGGAATTAAAGATATAATAACATTTGAAGGCGAGGCTGCTATAAAATTAGAGATGCTGGCTGATAGTGAATGTTATGGAGTATATAAATTTAATATTTCTGATAAAAATAATCCCCCCATCCCCCCTTTACTAAAGGGGGGTAAGGGGGGATTATCTGGACAAAATCCAAAAATAATTGACACAAAAGATATAATAAAAAGTATAGTTGAAGATATAAAAGCAAATGCACCGTCATCTATTATATCAGCAAAGTTCCACAATACCATTGCAGAGATTGCATTTGCAGCAGCAGAAATAATTCAGAAAAAACATGGGATAGATAAAGTTGCTTTTAGCGGAGGGGTTTTTCAAAATTCGTTTCTTGTTAAGAAGATAAAAGAGAAATTTGCCTCTGCCAATTTCAAGATATTTTTTAATGAAAAGATTCCTACAAATGACGGGGGTATATCTCTTGGGCAGGCAGTTATAGCAGCAGAAATCTGTAAGTAATAAAACAAATCACAAATTACAAATGACAAACAAATTCCAATAATCAATTTTCCAAATTCCAAACCGCTTGGTTATTGTGAATTGGTTATTATTTGATTATTGGTGCTTGGTTAGTTGAAGAAGAAATAGGTAGCCGCAACCTTTAGAAATAGGTAGCCGCAACCTTTAGGTTGCGTTAATGCGCAGGCTAAAGCCTGCGGCTGCCGCTTGGTTATTGTGAATTGGTTATTATTTGATTATTGGTGCTTGGTGCTTGGAATTTGTTTGTCATAGGGGACTTCTAACGACGTTTACCGGAAGTTCTATTATAAACTGTGCGCCTTTGTGAGAGTTCTTGTCAAGACATATCTTTCCCCCATGCTCCTGAATTATGCCGTAGGAAAGGCTTAAGCCCAGCCCTGTGCCCTTGCCTTCAGGTTTTGTTGTGAAAAACGGGTCAAATAGCCTGTTTATATTTTCTTGTGGGATGCCGGGACCATCGTCATGAAAGGATATCTTAATAAAATTTTCTCCTTCATTTTTGACAACCTCTGTTTTTATCAATATATTCCCCTTTCCATTTGCCTCAAACATTGCATATTCTGCATTTACAATGATATTTAAAAAGACCTGCTGGAGTTGATGATAATCCGCACAAATGGGCGGCAGGAAACCGGCATATTCCTTGATTATCTCAATATTATGCTGTGTAAAAAAATATGTCCTTAAAGATAGGGTTGCCTCAAGGATTTCATGTATATTTGTCCAGTCCTTTATTGGCTTGTGTTCCCTTGCAAATGAAAGAAAATTACTGGAGATCTTTGCTGCCCTGATGGACTCATTGTATATAAGTTTAACATGTCTTTTTGCATCCTCGTTTAACCCATCGTTGCCCAGTAAGAGTTCCGCATAACCTACAACGCTTGTTAATGGGTTATTTACTTCGTGTGCAAATCCTGAAACCATTGTTCCAAGTGTTGCAAGTTTTTCAGATTGAATCAACTGCCTCTGCTTTTCCCTTTCCTTTGTAATATCCCTTGCGATATGCACAGAGCCTACAAATTCCCCTTTTTCGTCAAACATAGGCGCTGTGCACACATTGAATATACCGCCCATATTCGGATCATCCACCTCACTAGAGGCAGGTTCTTTTGTTCTCATTGTCTCCTCATGGGGGCAAAAAGGTATTGGTGAATCTGTTTTATGAAATAACTCATAGCATTTTATACCTATGAGTTCCTGAGGTTTTTTCTTGAATTTATCACATATCGCCCTATTTACCTTTACAATTCTATATTCTTTATCGTGGACTGATATCAGGTCTACAGCAGAATCAAATGTGAGTTCCAATATCTTTTTTGATTTTTCAACCTCATTGAATAGACTCTGCAGCCCCTCTTTATCCTTTTTCATCTCTCCTGAAATGAATGCAACCAGAATTGCCACAAGGACCATAATTATAACAAGCGGCAGATCTCTAATCATAAGGGGTGATGTCAGATATT
>JACRNI010000163.1 GCA_016234925.1 Deltaproteobacteria bacterium
ATTATTTATGACAAAATTCCAAATACATCTTGTTTTATTCCTGATTTATATTGCTGTAGGGGTTCAATTTATTGAACCCGCATATGCGGGCTTGATAAATCAAGCCCCTACAAGTAAAGACCTTATTTTTGCATGTGAAGATAAAGAAAATTACCCTTTTATTATGGGGACTGGAGAAAATATCTATAAAAAAAAGCCCGGCGTTTCAATAGAAATATTGAAAAAGGTTGAAGAGAAATTAAATATCAATATTAAATTTGTAAGGATGCCGTGGAAGAGGGCGCTGTCAAGCGTAGAAAGCGGAAGTGTTGACGGATTGTTTGAAATAAGTTTTAAAGAAGAGCGCAAGAAAATAGGCGCATACCCTATGAAAAACGAAAAACCTGATAAGGACAAAAGATTTTTTACTGCTAAATATGTTTTATATACAAAAAAAGATTCGCCTGTAAAATGGGATGGACAAAGGTTTTTCAATGTTTCAGGGATGATAGGGGCGCCCCTTGGATATTCAATAGCAGATGATTTAAAGGATAAAAATGTAAAGGTAGAGGCCAGCCCTTCAACAAAGAATGATATGAAAAAACTGCTGCTTGGCAGGATTGACGGCGCTGCTGCCCTTGAATACGAAGGAGATAATATTATTAAACGTGACAATGAACTGCAAAAAAATATAAAAAAGCATGAAATCCCTTTGGCTGTTAAGGATTATTATTTAATATTTTCTCGCCGGTTTTATAAAAAAGATAAAAAATTGGCGCAAAAAATATGGGATGAAATAGAGGCTATTAGAGAAAAAGAATTGGATAAAATTATGGGAAAATATTACGAATAATTACTTTGGATAACTATACTATGAAAAAGATAAAAATAGCCATTGTTGAAGATGAACCTATTTTACTTGGAAATTTAAAAATACTCCTAAGCAGCGAGCATAATATAACAGTTGTTGGGGCATTTAAAAATGCAGAGGCAGCAATCGCAAATCTGGAAGAAATTTCTCCTGATATTATGCCTGACATTATGATAGTTGACCTTGGACTGCCGCGCAAATCAGGTATTGAACTTGTTAGAGAGGTGAAGGCAAAAATGCCAAATATTGATATACTGGTATACACAGTATACGAGGATAATGAGCATGTATTTTCTGCGCTAAAGGCAGGCGCATCAGGCTATATCCTAAAAGGGGGCGGTTTTAAGGAACTTATTGAAGACATTTATAATCTCTATAATGGCGGCGCGCCTATGAGCCCAAGGATAGCAAGAAAGGTTATAAATGAATTTCAGACTGAAGTTAAAAATGAAGAATATATCTTAAGTCCCAGAGAAAAAAATATAGTTACAGAAATAGAAAAGGGGCTCTCTTATAAAGAAATGGCAGATAAGTTTAACATAAGCCCGCACACTGTGCATACCCACATAAAGAATATCTATGAAAAACTCCACGCAAAAACCAGACAAGAGGCGCTCCTAATGGCAAGGAGAAAAGGGATTATCTAACCCCAAGGATATGATTACACCGATTATAAAGGCAGATTACACAGATTAAAACAAAATAGTAGTCTTAAATCTGCGTAATCGTATTTTAGAAATCTGTGTAATCAATTTCTTTCATAACAGTATTTTCTTATTTTTCCCATTCAAAAATCAATACCCTAAAAATACCCTGCAAGGGCGATTTACAAAAGCAATTTATTCTTCTATTATTGCATTAAAATTCATAGGAGATGAATATGATTACACCGATTTTAAGAAGCAGATTACACAGATTTGAACAAGAAGGTTGGTCTTTAATCTGTGCAATCGTTTTTTCAGAATCTGTGTAATCAATTTCTTTCATAGGAGGATACTGCCATGGCAGACAAACTAAAAACTTTATCTTACTTTTTTCTAGTAACATGCTTAATCAACATTATGGCGGCTGTTATTCTTAACGCCTTTTTAAAGTGATTGCGCAGATTTGAACAGGAAGGTTGTTTTTTAATCTGTGCAATCGTTTTTTCAGAAACCTGTCTGCGTGCATAGACGCACAGGCAGGTCTGTGTAATCACTTTCTTTCATAGGAGGATACTGCCATGACAGACAAACTAAAAACTTTATCTTACTTTTTTCTGGTAACATGCTTAATCTACATTATGGCGGCTGTTATTCTTAACTTTTTTTTAAGGCTTTAATCTGTGTAATCTCTGTCTAAGAAAGATGTTATGCCTGCTGGATGATATTCTAATGGAAAGATTATCAGATACATCTGCAAAAGATGCAGTTACTAAACCAGAAGATTTAAAGCATTCTTTAATTGAAACATAGGAGGATATTTTATGGCCATGTTAATTACTCTTTCAATTGCCTTTACAACAGTCTTCTCTATAGTTCTGGCATTGATAGTAACCCATGTTCTCCTTTTTTAAACCGCCTCTATCAGCGCCGTCTTTGCCTGCATTAAATCCCTTTGCAAACAGCGGAGCATTTGTGTTAACTTGCCTCTGAAATAATACCCATCTTTGACAGGTTGTGTGAAAATCCCATTTTTGCGGTAGCCGCAGGCTTTAGCCTGCGTATAATCAATTGATATTAAATATCTTTTCTTCGCAGCCTAAAGGCTGCGGCTGCATTTTCACTCAACCTGTTGAGCAAATACAGGAATAAATTATGCTTTCAAAAGTCTTATCAAGCGCAGTTATCGGCGTTGATGCCTATGTAATTGAGGTGGAGGTTGATATTGCCCCAGGTCTGCCTCTATTCTCAACAGTCGGACTCCCTGACAATGCTGTAAAAGAAAGCAAGGACAGGGTCAAGGCCGCAGTCAAAAATTCAGGCTATGAATTTCCTGCAATGCGGATTACTGTAAATCTCGCTCCTGCTGACATTAAAAAAGAGGGCACGAGTTTTGACCTCCCTGTCTCTGTCGGAATCCTTGCCGCTCAAAAACTGATAAAAACTGAAAATCTGAATAATTATCTTATACTCGGCGAACTCTCGCTTGACGGCAGGGTTAAGCCGATAAAAGGCGCCTTGCCAATGGCAATTGCTGCAAAGGCGGCTTTATTAAAAGGCGTTATACTGCCAAAGGAAAATGCAGGAGAGGCGGCGCTTGTTGAAGGTATAGATGTGATTCCTGTTGAAAATCTCTCTCAACTTGTTGAGTTTTTCAATAACAACATTGAAATTAAACCCTGCAGAATAGATATTGATGAATTCTTTAAAAGAGATAATGAAACTCATCTGGATTTGAATGAGGTCAAAGGACAGGAGCATGTAAAAAGGGCCATTGAAATCGCAGCAGCAGGTGGGCATAATCTTTTAATGATAGGGCCGCCCGGCTCTGGAAAGACAATGCTTGCAAGGCGGATACCTACAATACTTCCTGATATGACGCTTGATGAGGCTTTAGAAACAACAAAGATTCACAGCGTTGCAGGTCTCTTGGATGCAAAACAGGTTCTTGTAACAACAAGACCATTTCGCAGCCCACACCATACAATATCTGATGCAGGTCTTATTGGCGGAGGACAAATCCCAAAGCCCGGCGAGGTCAGCCTTGCACACAATGGTGTTTTATTTTTAGATGAAGTTCCAGAATTTCATAAAAATGTTTTAGAGGTCTTGAGACAGCCGCTTGAAGACGGCAGGGTGACAATATCAAGGGCGGCCATCTCAATAACATATCCAACATCAATCATGCTTGTCGCATCATGCAACCCATGCCCTTGCGGATTTTTTGGAGACTTGCATAAATCCTGCCAATGCACGCCGATACAGATTAGAAGATACAGGGCAAAACTTTCAGGACCCCTCATTGATAGGATAGACATACATATAGATGTGCCTGCTGTGAGATTCAGGGAAATATCAGATGAAAGAGGAGGAGAGGATTCATCTGAAATAAAACAAAGGGTTGACAGGGCAAGGCAGATTCAAGGCGAGAGATTTTCTTCTATCCACACAAAATCAAAAAAAATCTACTCCAATGCGCAGATGTCATCAAGGCATATCAAAAAATTCTGCGAGATAGCAGATGACAGCAAAAGACTCCTTGAGATTGCAATAGACAAACTCGGTCTGTCTGCAAGGGCATACACAAGGGTCTTAAAGGTTGCAAGGACAATCGCAGACCTTGAAGGAGATGAAAAAATAAAATCTCATCATATTGGAGAGGCAATCCAATACAGGAGTCTTGATAGAAAAACTTCATAATAGATTGTTCACGCTGAAAAATACCCCGACCCATTGCTTCGCAATGGGTGCCCCGTTCGTTGTTGCTGCGGCTTCTGCGCATACCTGTTAGTTGCCGACCTCGTAGCCTCCGACCTTTAGGTCGGAGGTATGTCGGCTTACAAAGTGGACATAAATGTCCACAACTACATTTTTTAAAAGCGCCGATAAATCGGCAAACTACAACGCCTTGCATATGAGCAATTTTTGAACGTGAACTCAGTATAAATTATTTAGTGAGGAGGAAATATGACTAAAAAACAAAAACAAGAAAGGCTTAAAAAGATACTTCTTGAGAAAAAGACTAAAATGTGGATTGAACTTAGAGAGGAGATATTTAATAAACTCGGCAAAGAATATCATGAGCAGTTTGACAATCCGCAGGATTTGGAAGAACAGTCGCTTGTTGATGTGATTGAAGATACAGGTCTTGCTGTTGCTGATATAAGACGCGAGGAACTTACAAAAATGGATGAGGCAATCAGAAGACTTGAAAACGGAACTTATGGAGTTTGTGAAGACTGCGGCTCTGAAATAGATGAAGAGAGGTTAAAGGCTGTTCCTCTTGCGCCATTCTGCGTAAAGTGTCAGGCAAAATATGAGAGCAAAAAACCAACTATGTAAAGGCAAGGACTGAATATTCGAAATTCCTAAATCCTAATATCTAATTTCTAATAAAATATCCAATGACTAAATTTCCAATGCCTTTATTTTTGGCATTTTATTTTAGGAATTTGGCATTTTATTAGGAATTAGGATTTAGAAATTAGAAATTCCCATTACCCCTAATCTCTAATCCCATGTTTTTGCCTTCCTACATCAAACTCTACGAAACAGGTGAACTTCAGAAAAGGATAGATGCGTTAAATAAAATCCTTGAATACTGCCATCTTTGCCCACGAAATTGCAGGGTCAATCGTTTTAAAAATGAAAACTGAAAAACAAATCTCATCAGGCGGTATTATATTTCGCCGATTTAATGACAGCATAGATGTTGCGCTTATTGCAGTAAAGGGCGGGACTGTCTGGCGTCTGCCAAAAGGGCTTGTTGAAAAAGGCGAAAACATTGCAAGAACAGCGCACAGGGAGGTAAAAGAGGAGACCGGATTAGACGGCAAGATTATAAAGATGATTAACCACATTCAATATTTTTATGCCCACAAAGAGGCGGAAGAGACAAAGCGGTTTTTTAAGATAGTCTATTTTTTCCTGATGGAGTATACTGATGGAGATGTGAAAAATCATGACAATGAGGTCAATGACTGCCAATGGTTTCAAATTGATGAGGCGATAGAAAAAGTTGAATATGAGAATGAAAAAGAGATGATTAAAAGGGCCAAAGATTTAATTAAAACAACCATTTGATTTTTTTAAAGTTTTCATGTTAGGGTTTAATTATGTCAGATAATTTAAAAGATAATTCAAAAAAACTTAAAAGTCTAAGGCAGGAGATAGATAAGGTTGATGACTCTATGCTTGAACTCCTTAATCAAAGGGCTAAACTTGTGATTGAGATTGGAAAGGTGAAGAAAGACAGCAATCATGCCATTTATGCGCCTGAAAGAGAGAGGGAGATTTACGAGAGGCTCTTGAATAATAACCATGGACCTTTTCCAAATCATGCAGTTAAAAATGTTTTCAGGGAAATAATGTCAACATCCCTCTCGCTTGAAAAACCTTTAAAGATTGCATTTCTTGGGCCAAAGGCGACATTTACGCATATAGCATGTATGCAGCATTTCGGAATGGATTCGGATTTTATGCCGCAAAAGGATATTACTGATGTGTTTGGCGAGGTTGAAAGAGACAAGGCGGATTACGGCGTTGTGCCGATAGAAAATACAACAGAGGGCGTTGTAAGCCACACATTGGATATGTTTGTAACATCAGACCTTAAAATCTCCGCTGAAATTATGCTGGAAATCAGTCTGGCGATTTTAAATAAGACAGGAAATATTAAAGATGTAAAAAAGATCTATTCTCATCCCCATGCAATAGCAGAATGCAAAGAATGGCTAAAGGAACATCTGCCGAATGCGGCAATCTTTGATGTGTCTTCAACTGCAATGGCTGCGCAAACTGTTATGGACAGCCCTGATGCAGCGGCAATTGCGAGCGAATATGCGGCAAACCTGTATGAGTTAAAAATCGTTGAAAGGAAGATAGAAGACCATTTGAATAATTTTACAAGGTTTCTTGTAATAGGGAAAAAATCTCCTAAAAAAACAGGCGCAGACAAGACATCTGTGCTGTTTTCTGTAAAGGATTCGCCGGGCATACTTTTTAAGATGCTAAAGCCATTTGCTGAAAGGGGCATAAATCTTACAAAGATAGAATCCAGACCTCAGAAGAAAAAGGCATGGGAGTATGTATTCTTTCTTGATATGGACGGCCATGTCTCTGACAAAAAGGTATCTGAGGCATTAAAGGAAATGGAAGGACTCTGTTCATTTATTAAGATTCTAGGTTCATATCCAAAGGGTGAAAAATGAGAGAGGTTTTATTTCAAAAGATTCAAAGGTTCATGGAGGAGATTAAATATCTTGAGGATAACAAAGATAGATTTCTTAAAGAGGTGAATAAATCTGTTGATATAAAAAAGATGGCAGAGAGGTCAATCTTTTTGTGTGCAGAGATGGCTCTGGACATATGCGACATCCTGATAGTTGAAAAAGGGTTTCCAAAACCTGCCACTTACAGAGATGCTATATATAAACTTGGGGATTTTAATATAATTCCAAAGGATTTTGCCTATAATTTTGTTTACATAGCAGGACTGCGAAATTTCCTTGCCCATGAATATCTGAAGGATACAACACAGACCTTAAAAGAATTTCTAAACAAAGGTATTTTAGATTTAAAGGAGTTTATCAATTTTGTTAAACAATGAAATAGATAAAATAAAAGATGCCCTTGCAAAAGATAAAGAGATATTATTCGCCTATCTATTCGGCTCAAGGACAAATGGGATGGTTTCTGAAAGAAGCGATTGGGATATAGCAGTTTATCTGACCGATAATACAGAGCCTATGCCAAGCAAGGCTTTTTATATAGAGGCTGTATTAGCAAGGCTGCTCAGAACCGATGATGTCCAGATAATTATCTTAAATAACCTTGATGCGCCGCTTCTTGGATTTGAGATTATAAAAAATAACATGCTTTTAGTTGACAAAGATGAGGAGGGGCGGATTGAATTTGAGGCTAGAATTTTGAATCAGTATCATGACTGGCAATATTTTTCAAAAAGACATATGGATGCAGAGGGATGGGCGGTATGATAGTAAAAAAACTCGTATCAGATGAAATTGAGGCTTTAATCCCATATCCTCCCGGAAAACCCATTGAAGAGGTTGAGCGTGAACTCGGCATCAAGGGTTCTATAAAACTTGCATCAAATGAAAATCCATTAGGACCTTCTCCAAAGGCAGTGGACGCTGTTTCAAAGGCTATTAAGAATCTGCACAGGTATCCTGACGGCGGATGGCATTATTTAAAGGAAAAACTTGCAAAACATCTTGACGTCAAGTCTGAAAACCTTATAATCGGCAACGGCTCAAATGAAATCATTGAACTTGTTGTAAGGACATTTTTAAGGCAGGGTGAAGAGGCTGTTATGGGTAATCCATCTTTTGCATTTTATCCCCTTGTTGTGCCTGCGGCAGGCGGAAAAAATGCGCTTGTGCCTTTAAAAAACCTGACGCATGACCTTGATGCAATGTTTGATGCAATTACAGAAAACACAAAGATTGTGTTCATTGCAAATCCGAATAACCCCACAGGCACAATGAATACAAAGGCTGAATTAGACAGGTTTTACAAAAAACTTCCAGAGGATGTAATCCTTGTTTTAGATGAGGCATATTATGAGTTTGTTACAAGCAAGGATTTCCCAAATTCACTTGATTATTTAAAAGGCAATAAAAATGTTGTAATACTGCGGACTTTTTCAAAAATCTATGGTCTTGCAGGACTGCGAGTAGGCTACGGCATTGCTTCGGAAAGACTTGTATTTTATATGAACAAGGTGAGGCAGCCTTTTAATGTCAACAGCCTTGCGCAAATCGGCGCAATGGCAGCGCTGGATGATGATGAGCATCTGAAAAAATCTCAGAAAAATAATCAGGACGGGTTGAAATATCTTTTCAACGAACTTTCTGCAATGGGACTTGAATGTGTGCCGACACAGGCAAACTTTTTTCTAGTAAAGGTTGAAAATGGAAAGGCAGTTTATGAAGGTCTGCTGAAGCAAGGCGTGATTGTTAGACCAATGGCTAGTTACGGGCTGAATGCATATATAAGGGTTACAGTTGGACTGCCGGATGAAAATAAGAGGTTTGTAGAGGCAATGAAAAAGACAGGGATTAAAGAAACGAGATATGAATAGGAGGTTTTCCATGAAAATATTTGACTATACTGTAATAGTCTGGAAAGAAAAAGAAGGCTATGTTTCAAAGTGTCCTGAGTTAGGAGTAGCAAGTTGTGGAAATTCTATATCAGAAGCGACGGAAAATCTTAAGGAAGCAGTAGAACTCTATCTGGAAAATGCAGAGACCCTTGGATTATTAGAAGACATAGAGGAAAGCCTTACAACAAGAGAAAAATTTACATCTCATGTTGAGGTTATGAGGTAATGCCTAAACTTCCTGTTGTATCTTCAAAACAGGTAATACGAGTATTGCAAAATCTTGGTTTTGAATATGCGCCTAAAAGAGGCAAAGGAAGTCATCGTGCTTTTGTGAAAAAAGATAATAATAAAACTCATCTTGTTATAGTTCCTGATAGAAAGGAAATTCCAAAGGGAACGTTGTTATCTATTCTGGAGCAGGCAGGACTTACAAAAGAAGAATTCATAAAACTGTTATAAAGAATGATAATTCAAGCAGATTTATAATAACATGGAGGCTTTTATGATAGTTGTTTTAAGACCAGATGCAACGAAAAAGGAGATTGACCATATTATTGAAAGGATAAAGCAACTTGGTCTTTCTGTCCATATCTCAAAGGGAAAGGAAAGGACAATACTGGGCGCAATAGGCGATGAATCAATCCTTGAGGAACATCCCATTGACATGCTGCCCGGCATTGAAAAGGTTATGCCGATATTAAAACCATATAAACTTGTAAGCAGGGAATTTCAAAAAGAGGACTCTATAATAAATGTGGACGGCATAAAAATCGGCGGGAAGCAGATTCAGGTGATTGCAGGACCGTGCAGTGTTGAGACAAGGGAAATCCTTATAAATACCGCGCAGAGAATAAAAAAGGCAGGGGCTAAATTTCTCCGCGGCGGCGCATTCAAGCCAAGGACATCACCATACGCATTTCAAGGGCTTGGAGAGGAAGGGCTTCTTTTCCTTTTAGAGGCAAAGAAAAAAACAGGGCTGCCAATTGTTACAGAACTTTTAGACCCGCGTGATACAGAGGTTGTTTATGAATACGCAGATATAATCCAGATAGGCGCAAGGAATATGCAGAATTTTAGATTATTAACAGAGGTTGGAAAATTGGACAAGCCTGTTTTGTTAAAAAGAGGGCTCTCTGCGACAATAAAGGAATTTTTGATGTCAGCGGAATATATTGCGTCTCAGGGGAACAGAAAGATTATATTGTGCGAAAGAGGGATAAGGACATTTGAAACAGCGGTCAGGAATACGCTGGATTTAAGCGCTGTCCCTGTTTTAAAAGAAGAAACGCATCTGCCTGTTTTCATAGACCCAAGCCATGCTGTGGGCAGATGGGATATGGTTGCGCCGCTTGCAAAGGCGGCAATTGCTGTTGGCGCAGACGGGCTTATGATAGAGGTTCACTCAGACCCAGAAAATGCGCTTTGCGATGGAAGCCAGTCTCTTAAACCCTCAAAATTTGACAAACTTATGAAGGAATTAAAAAAGGTCGCAATAGCAGTTGGAAGGACGATGTAGATAGTTCACGCTGAAAAATGCCCATCTGCTGCGTTGACTTCGTCGCTGCGTTGCTCACATACCTAACAAAGTATGCTCCGCTACTCGCTCCTTGTCGCCTTGCATCTGTGCAATTTTTGAGCGTGAACTTAATAGTGAAAGGGAAAGGGTAAGGTGAAAGAAAAATTACATTTTAATAAAGTTGCGATAATTGGTGTTGGGCTTATTGGCGGGTCGCTTGCAATTGTATTAAGGCAAAATGGTATTACAAATAATATAATCGGCATTGGCAGGGGCATAAAAAATCTTGAGACTGCAAAAAAACTTGGGGTTATTGATGAATGGACGCAGGATGCAAAACAGGGTGTAAAGGATGCTGATTTAGTTATTGTTGCAACACCTGTTGCAAGCATAGCAAGGATTGTAAGGGAAATATTGCCGTCTCTTAAAAATGGCGCAATAATAACAGATGTCGGGAGTGTAAAAAAATCCATACTTGATGAAATAGAATCTTTCCTTCCTGACACAATCCATTTTGTAGGCGGACATCCAATAGCAGGAACTGAAAATGCGGGTGTTGAGGCTGCATTCCCCGCCCTATTCCAAAATAGAAAATGTATTATCACACCCACAAAAAAAACAAACAAAGAAGCGCTTCATAAAATAAAAATGCTGTGGAATATTGCTGGTTCTGAAGTTATCCTTATGGATGCCCTTAAACACGATAAGATTTTGGCTGCTGTAAGCCACCTTCCCCATATGGTCGCATATTCATTAGTCAATGCTGTTGCTGACATGAAAGATTTTGATGAAAATATTCTGAATTATTCAGCAGGCGGTTTTAAGGATTTTACACGGATTGCATCATCTTCTCCTGAGATGTGGCGGGACATATGCCTTTTAAATAAGGATGCAATTTTAGATGTCATACATAGATTTCAGGAGACTTTGAAAAATCTGGAAACGATGATAGAAAATGCTGATAAAGAAGGATTGACAAAGGAATTTGAAAAAGCAAAAGAGGTGAGGGATGGGTTAAAAGCAGGGATTAGGGGTTAGAGATATGAAAAGCATTACTGTAAAAAAAATTAACTCCCTCAAAGGTGAGATAACCGTTCCGGGTGATAAGAGCATTTCCCACAGGGCAATTATTTTCGGGGCAATTGCTGAAGGTGATACCCATGTAACAGGATTTCTTGAGGGCGAAGATAATTTAAGAACGCTTCAAGCGTTTAGACAGATGGGTATTCAAATAGACGGCCCAAAAAATGGCAGACTTATTATATACGGCAAGGGTTTAAATGGTTTAAAAGAACCGATTGATGTAATAGACGCAGGAAATTCTGGCACAACAACGAGGCTTTTAACAGGACTTTTGGCAGGGCAAAAATTTTTCTCAGTCATTACAGGCGATGAATATTTAAGAAAAAGACCAATGAAGAGGGTGATTGTGCCGCTCTCAAAAATGGGCGCATTGATATACGGCAGAGATAACAACAACCTTGCGCCGCTTTCAATCATTGGTAGAAGACTAAAGGCAATAGATTATATTTCTCCAATTGCAAGCGCACAGGTAAAATCGGCAATACTATTAACAGGGCTTTTTGCAGACGGCACAACATCCGTAACAGAGCCTATAAAATCCAGAGACCATACAGAAAGGATGCTGAAGGCATTTGGCGCTGATATAAATATAAAAGGTTTAAGGATTGAGATAAAAGGCGGCAGCAAATTAAAACCACAGGAAATAGATATACCTGGGGATATATCCTCTGCTGCATTTTTTATTGTCGCAGGACTTATAACAAAGGGTTCAGAGATTTTGATAAAAAATGTCGGTGTTAACCCAACAAGGACAGGGATTATTGACCTCTTATTAAAAATGGGCGGAGATATTAAATTGTTAAACAAGAGAGAGTCTTCAGGAGAGCCTGCTGCTGACATTCTTGTTAAGAGTTCAAAACTTAAAGGAATAAAAATAACAAAAAAAGATATTCCAAGAACAATTGATGAGATACCGATACTATGTGTTGCTTCTGCATTTGCAGATGGTGAGACAAAGATTTCAGGCGCAGAGGAATTGAGGGTCAAGGAGAGCGACAGGATAAGAACTATGGCAGATGGATTATCAAGATTAGGTGTGGATGTAGAAGAACGGGCTGATGGGATGGTAATAAAAGGGGCAAAGAGTCAAAGGGTCAAAGAGTCAAAGAAAAAAATAAAGGTAAATAGTTTTGGCGACCATCGTGTGGCGATGTCAATGATAATTGCTGGACTGGCTGCGCATGAGGAAACAGTTGTAGAGGATATAAAGTGTATTGACACATCCTTTCCCGGATTTTTAAAACTCCTAAAAGGTCTTGTGTTTTAATGCCTATCAAAAATCAAAAAAATAAAACTATTATCGCAATAGACGGGCCAGCAGGCGCTGGCAAGACAACAATTTCAAGGCTGGTTGCAAACCATCTTGGTTTTACATACATTGACACAGGAGCAATGTATCGGGCTGTTGCGCTTAAGGCATATGAGAATGGCATTGATACAGATGATGAAAAAGGACTTGAATCAATCTGCAAAAAAATAAAAATTACCTTTAAAACAACAAAAAAAGAAAACAGGATATTTGTAAATGGCAAGGACTGGTCAGAAAAAATAAGGCAGCCCTTTGTCGGCGAAATAACATCCCGCACATCTGCAAAACCAAGGGTTCGCGAGGCAATGGTTAAACTACAGCGAAGGATGGGAAGGAACGGCAAAGTTGTTATGGAAGGCAGGGACATAGGGACAGTGGTATTCCCCAATGCAAGATTTAAATTCTATCTTGATGCATCCCCTGAGACAAGAGGCAAGAGGAGATACTTGGAACTTATAGCAAAAAATGAAAAGGCACTGCTTCAAGATATTATTGATGAAATAAAAAAAAGGGACAAAAGGGATTTATCAAGAGAACATTCGCCGCTTAAAATGGCAAAAGACGCAGTATATATTGATACGAGTAATATGACGATAAACGATGTGGTTGAAAAGATGTTAAGAGTAATAAAGGAGAGGCTTAAATTTGGAAGTCTTTGTTGTTAAAACAGCAGGATTTTGCTTTGGCGTAAAAAGGGCTATCAATATGGCATATGATGCTGCAAAAGAGACATCAAATGAGATATATACCCTTGGCCCAATCATCCATAACCCTCAGGTTGTTTCCAAACTTGAGGAATCAAAGATATATGCAAAGAAAAATATTGATGACATAAAAAACGGCACAGTCATTATAAGGTCGCACGGCGTTGAATTAAAAGAAATGAAAGAGGCGAAAAATAAAAATCTAAATATAATTGACGCAACATGCCCGTTTGTTAAAAAGGCGCAGGAACATGCGGAAGAATTAAGCAGAGACGGTTATTTCGTTGTTGTAGTAGGCGAAAAGGAACACCCGGAGGTAAAAAGCATTGTAAGTTATGTGGATAAAAATGCAGTTGTCTTAGAATCTGCTATAGATGTTAAAAAATTATCACGTGTTAAAAAACTTGGCATAGTCGCCCAGACAACGCAGTCAATTGAAAATCTTCAGGCAATAGTCTCCGAATGTCTTAAAAAGGCAGGCGAACTAAAGGTATTTAATACAATATGCAATGCCACATTTGTGAGGCAGACAGAATCAACGGGACTTGCATCAAAGGTTGACTGCATGATAGTTGTCGGCGGCAAAAACAGCGCAAATACAAACAGGCTTGCAGAGGTCTGTAAAAAAATCCAGCCGAATACCTATCATATAGAGACTAAAGCAGAATTAAAATCCGAGTGGTTTGAAGGGGTGAAAAAGGTTGGCATAACAGCAGGCGCATCAACGCCAAACTGGATAATAGATGAGGTTGTAAAAGCAATCAAAAATATAAATTGTTAGTCTAATGGTATTTTTTTCAATGTGAGATAATCACTTTATTGTATAATTTAACAATTTTATTTAATACATCATCCTCATCAAAGATTTCCAATGCCATCTGTCTTGCTATTTTCCCCATTTCAATTGCCTTATTTTTATCCTGCAATATATGGATAATCTTTTCCGCAAAATCCTTCGGATTATTATGTGAAGCCAAAAGCCCGCTTTTGCCATGCTCTATAAATTCAGGTATGCCGCCGATCCTGCTTGCAACAATCGGTTTTGCCTTTGCCATTGCCTCTGCAATAATCACAGGGCTCATATTCTCCCACTGCTCCGGCACAACCACAACATTCGCCTTTTTCAAGTATTCCTTAAATTCATCAGGAGAAAGTCTGCCGAGCATAAAAACCCTGTCTTTTAAACCATATTCATCAATCTTTTTTAGTATTTTATTTTTATACTCTTTATAAGATGTAAGTTCAAGCACATAAAGTTTTGCATTAGGAACTTTCCTTAAAATTTCCGGCATCGCATCTATCAGGATATGCAGCCCCTTTTTTTCATCAATCCAGCCAGCAAAGAGGATTGAATTATCTTCTATTTGAGAAGGCTCTGCTGCTTCCCAATCCTTTAAGGAAAATGCCTGATGGATTACATTTACCTTTTTTTCGTCTATGCCGTATTTTTTCAAGATATTTTTAGATGACTTGGACAAAACAACAAAGGCGTCTATATTGCGGTAATAATAATCAAAAAGCCATTTCCATCTAAAAAGAAGCATAATTTTTGAAAGAAATTTAAAATCCCTGAAAACATTACATCTTAAACATCTTATGCC
>JACRNI010000155.1 GCA_016234925.1 Deltaproteobacteria bacterium
CCTTTATTGTTCATGGCGAGGATGGTTTGGATGAAATAACGCTCACAGCATCAACAAAGGTTACAGAACTTAAAAAGGGGCAGATAAAGACATATCACATAAAGCCAGAGGACTTTGGTTTTGAAAGATGCAAACCAGAGGATTTAAAAGGCGGAGACCCAGAAGAAAATGCAAAAATCATCCTTGATATATTCAAAGGCAAAAAGTCTCCAAAGAGAGATGTTGTTATATTAAATTCTGCATTTGCAATTATTGCAGGCGGTCTTGCAAAGACTATTAAAGAAGGCATTGCAATAGCAAGGGGTGCGATAGACAGCGGCGCAGCATTAGAGAAATTAAATAAGTTGAAAGAGATGACAAATAGTTCACGCTGAAAAATGCCCCGACCCATTGCTCCGCAATGGGTGCCCCGTTCGTTGTCGCTGCGGCTTCTGCGCTCAACATACTTGTAGTTGCTCAATTTATTGAGCGTATTTAAAAGTGCCGATAAATCGGCAAACTACAATGCCTTGCATCTGAGACATTTTTGAGCGTGAACTGAGGAAAATATAACAAAGAATTCTCCCTCTCCCCTTGCGGGAGAGGCGGGTACCCATCCGAAGGATGGGTGGGGTGAGGGGTAAATAGTGAAAGGACAGGTTACAGGCAATATCCTTGATGAGATAGTTTTTTATAAAAAGGAATCTCTTGAGCAGCAAAAAAAAGAAGTTCCATTAGGCATTCTTAAAAAAGAAATTTCTAATTTAAAGCAGACAAGGGATTTTGCAAAGGCGATTTCAGGTGAAGGCATAAACCCTGTTAGAGAGGGACTCTCTAACGGGGTAAACATAATTGCAGAAATCAAAAAGGCGTCTCCTTCAAAAGGCATTATAAGAAAAGATTTTGACCCTGTTCAAATCGCAAGGATATATGAGGAAAACGGCGCAAAAGCAATTTCAGTTTTGACAGAAGAAAAATATTTTTTAGGCAATATTGATTATCTAAATAAGGTAAAAGATGTTACAAATCTGCCAATACTCCGAAAGGATTTTATATTTGACGAGTATCAGATCTACGAGGCAAGGGTTAAAGGAGCAGATGCAGCGCTTTTGATTGCAGGGATTTTGGATAAAAAGGAGTTAAAGGATTTTCTGGAATTAAGCCGCAGTCTTGGGATGGGTTGTCTTGTTGAAGTTCATAATAAAGAGGAACTTAAAAAGGTTCTATCAACCGATGCAAAAATTATTGGCATAAACAATAGAGACCTAAAGACATTTAAAATAGACATAAATACAACCATAAACCTGATTAAAGAAATACCATCTGACCGAATGGTTGTAAGTGAAAGCGGAATAAATACGCATAAAGATATTTTGAAATTGAAGGATGCAGGGGTTAAGGCATTTCTTGTTGGCGAGGCGCTGATGAAAGAGCATGATATAGGAAAGAAGTTAAGGGAGATAAAAGGCATTGATTAGAGTCAAAATATGCGGAATAACAAATCTTGAGGATGCCATTGCAGCAACGGAATACGGCGCTGATGCATTGGGTTTTGTATTTTATAAAAAATCTCCCCGTTGTGTGGATGTTAAGACTGTGAAAAAGATTGTAAAGGCGCTTCCGCCGTTTATTACAGCGGTTGGCGTATTTGTCAATGAGACTAAAGACAAGATAAATAAGATTATAGATGAAACGGGTTTGAATGTAATTCAATTGCATGGGGATGAGCCGCCAGAATTTTGCAATGGGTTTGAGAGAAAGGTAATAAAGGCATTCAAAATACAGGGGTCAAGGGCAGCCGCAGGCTTTAGCCTGCGACAATTACGCAACCTAAAGGTTGCGGCTACCCAATACAATGTATCTGCATATCTTTTAGACACATATCAAGAAGGCATTGAGGGCGGCACAGGCAGGACATTTAACTGGGCTCTTGCAAAAAAGGCAAAAAGATTTGGCAGAATAATTTTGGCAGGAGGTCTTACACCAGAGAATGTTGCAGATGCAGTGAAAAAGGTTAATCCGTATGCTGTTGATGTATCAAGCGGTGTTGAAAAAAGACCCGGGGAAAAAGATTTAAAAAAGGTAAAGGAATTTATAGAAAGGGCAAAAAAGGCAATATAAAATTTTAAGGCAATATGAAATATAAAAGCATGAAAGACACAATACTTAAGTTTTTTTGGATTACTTTTGTTATTCCTGTTTTTTTATCAGGCTGTGTATCACCGCATGCACAGCAAATTGTAAAACCAGAGCCTGGGAAAAGCGGTTTTATTCTTTCTAATGAGGTTAATGTAATTTCAAATATTGGCTGGCAGAAGACAGGCATAAAACTTGCGAAAGACCAGCCGTTTGCCGTTACTGCGTCAGGTCTCTGGAATATATGGTTTGCCGGGATGGTTGCTGATTCTGGCCCTGAAGGATATTCTCTTGGAGGTCTTGAAACAGCATATGATAATCGTTTTGCAATTATGTCGCTGATTGGACGGATAGGCACAACATCGCCATTCTATATCGGAAGTTATTTATCAACTACAGCAGAAACAGGCGGCGAACTGGAATTAAGACCTAACTCGCATGATAAGGCGCTATGGGACAATTCTGGCAGTTTAACCGCAAGAATATTTTTGAAGAAAGAAAATATAGTTTCGGAGCAGACAAAACAATCTTTGCCTTCATTACCTCCAATGGAACCAATAATTAAACCCATTTCTGACGAAAAACTCCCGCCTCTCCGTTCCGACACCTTTGCAATAATCATCGGCATTGACTACAGAAATAGGCAGGACATCCCCAACTTGCAATATTCATCACAGGATGCAAAAAAGGTTTATGACATTTTAACAGACGCAAGATACGGCGGGATTCCAAAAGAGAATACAATATTACTTTTAAATGAAAAGGCGACAAGAAATGAAATGATAGCAGCCTTAAGAAAGATAAAGACATGGGACGGATATGTATATGTATATTATTCAGGACACGGCGCACCAAAGACAAAAGAGGATAAATTTGTTGACGGCTTTTTAGTTCCAAATGATGTTGTCATAACAGACCCGGAGGCAATGGAAGACACAAGCATAAAGATTTCATATCTACAAGATTTAGTTGACTCATCACAGGCAAAAGGTGTAATGGTTGCGCTTGACGCATGTTTTTCAGGAGGCGGTAAATCAATTGTTCCAAAAGGCGGCAAGCCTTTGGTTGGCATGCTCGTAACCCCTGAACTAATTAAGCCAAAAGGGACAGGCAAGGTAATAATAACATCATCGGCGACAAACCAGCAGTCATGGGAAGATGAAACAGAATTAAAGAGCGGCATATTCAGCCACTATCTTTTGGAAGGCTTAAAAGGAAAGGCAGGCAAAGATGTCTGGGTAAAGGTTGACGAACTTGCGGATTATATAAAAGAAAATGTGTCAAAGGCAGCGAGAAAACTAAAAGGTATTGAGCAAAATCCGCAAATCAGCGGCAAGGGAGACTTTGCAGTAACGAGGAACTGGGAAAAGGCAAAAATAATGGATATAGAGATTGCAAGGGCTAAATTAAAAAGTGCATTTGAAAGGGAATTTATTACGGCAGAGCAGTTGAATAGGGCATTGGATGAATTAAAATTATCCAGCCGTTCCAGAATATTAGAGGCATTTCTTGAGGGAAAGATTGATGAAAATAAATTTGGGGAGTTGTATTGATATGAAAATTCAAAATTTACCAGATAAAAGAGGACACTTTGGCATATATGGCGGCAGGTATATTTCAGAGACGCTTATGCCAGCGGTTATTGAACTTGAAAAGGCATATTTAAAATTCAAGAATGATAAGGCATTTAAAAAGGAGTTGGATTATTATCTCAAAGAATATATTGGCAGACCAACACCATTATATTTTGCAGAGAGGCTTACCAAAAAAGTTGGCGGCGCTAAAATCTATTTAAAGCGCGAGGATTTGTGCCACACAGGGGCTCATAAAATCAATAACACAATGGGGCAAATCCTTCTTGCCAAGAGGATGGGAAAGAAAAGGATAATTGCAGAAACAGGCGCGGGTCAGCACGGTGTTGCAACAGCGACAGTTGCAGCAATGTTCGGTCTTGAATGCGAAATTTATATGGGAACAGAGGATATTGAAAGGCAGAAGCCGAATGTCTTTAGGATGAAACTTCTTGGCGCAAAGGTCAACCCTGTTTCTTCTGGGAGTTGCACACTCAAGGATGCTATGAATGAGGCTCTCCGCGACTGGGTTACAAATGTCTGGAATACATTTTATATAATTGGAAGCGTTGCAGGACCCCATCCGTATCCAATGATGGTCAGGGATTTTCAATCTATTATAGGCAGAGAGGCGACGGCGCAGATAAAAAACATGACAAACAGATTTCCTGATTTCCTTGTTGCGTGTGTCGGCGGCGGCAGCAATGCAATGGGACTTTTTTATCCATTTTTGAAAGACAAAAAAGTGAAGATGATTGGCGTTGAGGCAGCAGGTTTTGGGCTTAAGACAGGCAAACATGCGGCATCAATATGCGCTGGAAAGGTCGGCGTTCTGCACGGCAGCAAGACTTATCTATTGCAGGATAGGGATGGGCAGATAACACATACCCATTCTGTTTCAGCAGGGCTTGATTATCCGGGTGTCGGGCCTGAGCATAGTTTCCTGCATGATACAGGGAGGATTGGATACACAGCAATTACAGATAAAGAGGCATTAAACGCCTTTAAAATTTTATCATTATCAGAAGGCATAATCCCTGCGCTTGAGTCTTCCCATGCAGTTGCATATGCAATGAAATTGGCAAAGAAACTTGGCAAGGATAAGATAATCATTGTGAATCTTTCAGGCAGGGGAGATAAGGATTTGAATACTGCTGCAAAGGAGATGGGGGTGGGGATATGAATGGCAAGGGGCAAGGCGGGTACCCATCCGCAAGGATGGGTGGGGGCAAGGGGCAAGAAAACAGGATACAAAAAACTTTTGCAAGGCTAAAGGCAAAGGGCGAAAAGGCGTTTGTAATATTCATCACAGCAGGAGACCCTGATATAAAAACAACCAAAGAGATAATGTTTGAACTTGAAAAATCAGGGGCAGATATTATTGAACTCGGCATCCCGTTTTCAGACCCGATGGCAGACGGCACGACTATACAGGCAGCATCAGAGCGGGCGTTAAAAAATGGAACGACATTGAACGATGTCCTAAAACTTGTAAGGGATGTGAGACAAAAAACTGAAATCCCGATTATACTCTTTGGTTACTATAATCCCATATTTGCATATGGTGTTAAAAGGTTTGCATACAGCGCAAAAAAAGCAGGCGCAGACGGTGTTCTTGTTGTTGATTTGCCGCCAGAAGAGGCTGATGAGTTAAAGATAGAGACAGATAAAAACTCCATTGATTTAATCTTTTTGTTAACGCCGACAAGTGATAATGCACGAGTAAAACTTGTTGCAGAAAAGGCATCTGGTTTTATATATTATGTGTCTGTTGCAGGCGTTACAGGCGCAAGAAAAAATCTGGCTTCCAATTTAAAGCGCAATATAAATGCCATTAAAAGAAATACAGCCTTGCCAATATGCGTTGGTTTTGGTATATCTACAAGGGAACAGGTGAAAAAGGTTTCAAGCATAGCAGACGGCGTTGTTGTCGGCAGCGCTATTGTAAAGTTGATAGCCCACAGTGAAGGTAAAAAAGGTTTTGTCAAAGGTGTTGGAAGTTTTGTGTCTAATCTAAAGGCTGCAACAAAAGGTTTCTAATAGAGATGATATGATTACGCAGATTTTGAAATACGATTACACAGATGACAACTTGTTGTCATTGCGAAGGAGCGTAAGCGACTGCGGCAATCCCAAGAGATTGCTTCGGCTTCGCCTCGCAATGACATTTCAGTGTAATCTATCTTATAATCTGTGCAATCAATTTCTTTAATAATATGGCTGACTCTAAAAATATCCCCATATCGGGGGTAAAGGAAATAAATAATATTGACGCCCTGCGTGAGCAGGTTGGACTTTTACAGGGCAGAGTGCTAGAACGCGAGTTTGAAAATGGAAATCTCAAAAATGAGATAAGACTGTTAAATATTGAACTTGATATATATAAAGAGGTCGGCATTATAACGCAGGATATATCCAATCTTGATGCTATCCTTGAAAAATTTATTGATACTGCTTTAAAGGCGCTTGATACAGATGCAGGGACATTATTTCTTATTGACGAGATTTCATCTGAACTTATTTTTACAGTTGTAAGGGGCGGGGCGCAAGACAGGTTGAAAGGCAAAAGGATGTCTGTGAAAGAAGGCATTGCTGGCTGGGTTGCAAGGACAGGGCTTTCTTACATTGCCTCTGATGTGATGAATGAACCATTGTGGCAAAAGGAGTTCGAACTTATGTCGCAATATGCCACAAGGGATATGATGGCTGTTCCATTAAAGGCTGGTGAAAAGATTGTCGGTGTTGTAGAAGTGATAAATAAGAAAAGGGATATGCCGTATCAAAAAAGGGACATTGATATACTTACAACGTTAGCCGGACATGCATCAATAATACTTGACAAGGCTAGACTCTTTCTGGAGATTGAAAAAAGGGTTGATGAATTCAGGACATTAAATGAGGTTGGCAACCTCCTTATCTCCACGCTTGACCAGCATGTTGTCAGAAAAAGGGCGATGGAGGCGATTACAAAACTTATGAATGCTGAGGTGGGTTCGCTTCTTATGGTTGATGAAGAGAAAAAAGAACTCTACTTTGAGGTGGCGCTTGGCGACAAAAGCGATAAGGTAAAGGAAATCAGGTTAAAAATGGGCGAGGGCATTGCCGGGTGGGTTGCAGAGCATGGCGAGCCGCTGCTGATTCGTGATGTTGCAAATGACCCGCGCTTTTATAAAAAGGCTGATGACAAGACAAAGTTTGTAACAAGAAATATGCTGTGCGTGCCTGTGAAGATAAGGGGCAATGTTATAGGCGTGTTGCAGGCGATAAACAGTAAAACCGATTGTTTTACTGATGATGATATGTCCCTCTTCGCGATGTTTTCAAATCAGGTTGCAATAGCGCTTGATAATGCAAGGCTCTATGAAGAAATCAAAGAGACATTTATTGCAACTGCAGAGGCGCTTTCAGAGGCAATTGAAAAAAGAGACCCTTACACAGGCGGGCATACAAAGAGGGTTTTGTGTTACAGTCTTGCAATAGCAGAGTATCTGAATATGTCTAATGAGGAAAAGGAAACTTTAAAATTTTCTGCTGTTCTACATGATATTGGAAAAATAGGGGTTGATGATGCTATACTGAGAAAACAGGCTCCCCTTACAAAGGAAGAGGCTGATGTAATGAAAAAGCATACCTTATATGGTTCAGAGATACTTGGACATGTAAAGCAACTCAAAGGATTAATGCCCGGCATGTTTGCCCATCATGAGCGTCCAGACGGCAAGGGTTATCCAATGGGTTTGAAAGAATCTGATATACCTATGACAGCAAGGATAATATCTGTTGCAGACACATATGATGCAATGACAACAGACAGGCCGTATAGAAAAGGACTCTCGCCGCAAACAGCGCTTGATGAAATAAAAAAATACTCAGGCACCCAGTTCGACAGAGATGTTGCAGAGGCATTTGCAAAGGCATTTGAAAATGGAGACATAGTAAACATAATGCCGCCATCAGGAGGAGACAGGATATGAAGTTAAGGGTTCTTGGTTGCTTTGGCGCTGAAATGCCCGGTTATAAGGTAACCAGTTTTCTCATAAATGAAGATACGCTCCTTGATGCAGGGACAGTTGTTTCATCTTTAACGCTTGAAGAACAGATGAAGATAAAGAATGTTATCATAAGCCATACCCATCTTGACCATATAAAAGATATACTGTTTTTGGCAGACAATTTAATCGGCAAAGGTCTGACAGTAAATATCATAAGCGCGCCTTATGTGCTTGACAGCCTCAAGAGCCATATTTTAAATGATGCGATATGGCCTGACTTTACAATGCTTCCCACTATAGCGGACGCTGTCTTGAAATTAGTTCCTGCTGAAGTCGGAGCTGAACTTTCTCTGGGTGATATTACAATAAAGCCTGTCAATGTGAATCATACTGTGCCGGCAGTCGGCTATATTATAAAGAATAAAAACAGCGCATTTGTCTATACAGGCGATACAGGACCGACAGATGCGATATGGGAAGAGGCTAAAAAAGAGCCGAATTTAAAATTTATTATTGTTGAAGCCTCGTTTCCAAACAGTATGGAAAATATTGCAAATGCCAGCAAACACATGACATCGTATGACCTTGTCGGAGAACTCAAAAAACTCGGCAAGAGCGGCATTACAGTTTATGTTACGCATATGAAGCCGCAGTATCTTGATATAATAAAGAATGAATTAAAAGCGGTAAATGATTTATGCTCATGTATTAGTGTTTTGGAACTTGGTGAGGTAATAGAGTTTTAGAATTATTAAAAGGGTTCTAGGATTCAAGGGTTCAAGTAAAAATTCTGTTTCTAAACCCCAACCTGACTAGACCCCTTGTCCCCTAGACCCCTGGAACCCTTAAAGATATGCTCTGGTTTAAAAAAAAAGAAAAGCCATTATCAATATCAGGCGAGAAAAAGGTAAAGGTCCCTGAGGGGTTGTGGGTGAAGTGCGACTTCTGCGGCGAGATTATATATAAAAAAGAGGTTGAACGGAATCTGGATGTATGCCCCAAATGCGGCTATCATTTCCGCATATCAGCAAGGAGGCGGCTGGAACTTGTTGTTGATGACGGGACATTTGCTGAGATTGACAAGGATATTGAGCCTCAAGATTTTCTGGAATTTAAAGACCTTAAAAAATACAAGGACAGGCTTAAAACAGCGCAAAAGACAATGCAGTGCAAGGATGCAATTGTATCCGGCATAGGCTTTATAAACGGCAATAAGGCTGGAGTCGGCATCTTTGAATTTGATTTTATGGGCGGCAGCATGGGGTCTGTTGTCGGCGAGAAGATTGTAAGGCTTTTTGAAAAGGCAATGGATGATAAGGCAGGCATTGTAATATTTTCATCGTCAGGCGGCGCTAGGATGCAGGAAGGGATTTTGTCTCTTATGCAGATGGCAAAGACAAGCGCGGTAATCTCAAGATTCAGGGAAAAGGGGCTGCCTTTTATATCTGTGCTTACCGACCCTACAATGGGTGGCGTTACAGCAAGTTTTGCAATGCTTGGCGATATAATAATTGCAGAGCCAAAGGCGCTCATTGGTTTTGCAGGCCCGCGTGTTATAGAGCAGACAATAAAGCAGACCCTTCCAGAAGGTTTCCAACGTTCCGAATATCTGCTTGAACACGGCATACTTGACATGATTGTTGAGAGAAAGAATATTAAGGATACGCTTGCAAAACTTTTTAATATGCTTGCCTGTTAAGAATTATAGCCCATTAAATGCCTTCCTATAAAAATATACTTCAATATTTGTATGGATTAGAAAGATTCGGCATAAGACTCGGGCTTGCGAGAGTCAATGCACTCCTTAAACTGCTTGGCAATCCCCATAAAAAATTTCCTATTATTCATGTTGGAGGCACAAACGGCAAAGGCTCTGTTTCTGCCATGTTAGCCTCAATTCTTCAAGAGGCAGGCTGCAAAGTTGGATTATACACATCGCCGCATCTTGTCAGATTTAATGAGAGGATAAGGATTGATGGGAAAGAGATAACAAACAGGAAAATCGTGGAGTTGACGGAAAGGATACGGAATAATCCCCCCTTAATCCCCCCTTTTTTAAAGGGGGGCGAGGGGGGATTAACTTTTTTTGAATTTACAACAGCAATGGCTTTTCTATATTTTGCAGAGGAAAAGGTTGATATTGCTGTTATTGAGGTTGGGCTTGGCGGCAGGCTGGATGCAACAAATGTCTGCAAGCCCCTTGTTTCAATCATAACAAATGTGTCAAGAGAGCATGAGGATATTCTTGGAAAAGGCATTAAAAAAATTGCAGTAGAAAAGGCAGGGATTATAAAGGAGAATGGTATCTTGATAACTGCGGCACAACAACCGTCAGCATTAAAAATATTTGATAGAATATGCAGACAGAAAAATGCCAAGATTTGTAGGATTGGAAAAGATTTTTTTGTAAAAGGGGTCAAGGGGTCAAGGGGTCAAGGGGTCAAGGGGTTATATCCTCACGGCTCCACCGGTGCTTTTTCTTTTAAGGGAAGGCGGTGGATTTATAAAAATTTAAAAACAAACCTTTTAGGAAGGCATCAATATAAAAATGCCGGTTTGGCGCTTTTTGCATTAGAGATGATTGGTAAAAAAGGATTTAAAATCACAGAAGATGCAGTCAGAACAGGACTCAAAAATGTAAAATGCAATGGCAGACTTCAGATTATTTCAAAAGAGCCAACCATTGTTCTTGATTCTGCCCATAATCCTGCTGGTGCAAAGGTATTGAGGGATTCTTTGCTCAAAGAATTTTGTTACAAAAAGTTAATCCTTGTCATAGGCATCATGGCTGATAAGGATATAAAGGGTTTTTTGTCCAATATTGCGCAGATTGCAGATTTGGTTATTTTAACAAAGCCGAATACACCCCGCGCTGCAAAGAAAGAAATACTTGTTACAACTGCGAAATCGCTTGCAAAAAATGTAAACTTTGTTTAGAATGTAAAAGATGCATATAGATTCG
>JACRNI010000159.1 GCA_016234925.1 Deltaproteobacteria bacterium
AAGACCGTAGATATTGGGATTATAGGAAAATATGTTGACCTCCACGATTCTTATAAGAGCCTTCACGAGGCGCTTATTCACGGAGGCATTGCTAATAATTGCAAGACAAACCTGCACTATATAGACTCCGAAGAGATAGAAAAAAAGGGGGCGGCACAGTGTATAAAAGGCCTATATATTGATGCGGTGCTTGTGCCGGGCGGTTTTGGAAGCAGGGGCATAGAGGGCAAGATTTTGGCTATTCAGCATGCAAGGGAAAAAAAGATTCCGTTTTTTGGCATATGTCTTGGAATGCAGCTTGCTGTGATTGAGATAGCAAGAAACCTCTGCGGCTTAAAGGATGCAAACTCAAGTGAATTCAATCCTGAAACACCGCACCCTGTTATAGATATGATGCTTGAACAAAGGGGGATTACATCAAAGGGCGGCACAATGAGGCTCGGCGCATATCCATGCAGTATAAAAAAAGACAGCCTTGCATTTAAGATATATGGAAAAACAGAAATCAGCGAGAGGCACAGGCACAGATATGAGGTGAATAATCCTTATAGGGAGACATTAGAAAAAAAAGGGGTTGTATTCAGCGGTCTGTCGCCTGATAAAACCCTTGTTGAGATAACAGAGTTAAATGGACATCCGTATTTTATTGGATGTCAATTTCACCCTGAATTTAAGAGTAAGCCAATGCTGCCTCATCCTCTGTTTAAAGAATTTATAAAGGCAGCGATAAAGAACAAAGGGGTCAAGGGGTCAAGGGGTCAAGGGGTCAAGTCAAAATGAAAGTCATAAAAATCGGGAATATCAAAATTGGAGGAGGCAACCCATTTGTTTTAATAGCAGGCCCATGCGTTATTGAAAGCCTTTCAACAACACTTTTGATTGCTGAAAAACTGCAAGGGATAACATCCAAATTAAATATCCCATTCATATTCAAGGCGTCTTATGACAAGGCAAACAGGACATCCATAAAATCCTACCGCGGGCCGGGTTTGAAAAAAGGTCTTGAGATTTTAAACAAGGTTAAAAAAAGGTTTAATGTGCCAATCTTAACAGATGTCCACTGCAAAGAGGATGTTAAAAAAATAGCAAAGGTTGCGGACATTATCCAGATACCAGCGTTTCTCTCAAGGCAGACTGATTTGCTCATAGAGGCAGCGAAAACAAAAAAGATTGTGAATATAAAAAAGGGGCAGTTTTTAGCGCCTTGGGATATTAGAAGGGTTATTGAAAAGGTTGCTTCTGTTGGCAATGAAAAGATAATATTAACAGAGAGAGGATTTTCATTCGGCTACAACAACCTTGTTGTTGATTTTAGGAGCATCCCGATAATGAAAGAAACAGGCTATCCTGTTGTGTTTGACGCAACGCACAGCGTGCAGCTTCCGGGGGGCAAGGGGAGTTCATCAGGCGGGGAAAGGCAGATGGTATCTTGTCTTGCAAAGGCGGCGGCTGCAGTCGGCATTGACGGTCTCTTTTTAGAGGTGCATCCAAATCCGGAAAAGGCATTGTGCGATGGGCCGAATTCAATTTCATTATCCAGCCTTCCGGAACTTTTAAAATTGATAAAGGAAATAGATGGGGTGGTAAAGGGTAGTAAGTAGGGGCGGGCTTTGCCCGCCAAAAAAGAATGCCGCTGAAATCGGCGGGCACAGCCCGCCCTACAAACTTCCGACAGCAATCAAGGCGACAAGGAGGTTATGTTATATGGTGAAGAGATTATCTTTTATCAATCTCGTGTTTTTCATACTAATCATTTTATTGCCTGTTTTATCTATGGGTGAAGGAGAATTCGGCGATACAAAATGGCTTCTCAATATGGAGCCTGACACCCCTAAAGGCAAGGCAATAGAAGGCATGGTCTTTGTCAAAGGCGGGTGTTATCAGATGGGAGATACCTTTGGAGATGGGTCTGATATGGAAAAACCTGTTCATGAAGTATGCGTGGACGATTTTTATATGGCGAAATATGAGGTTACACAAAAACAATGGACAGAAGTAATGGGAAGCAATCCTTCATCTTTTAAAGACTGCGACAACTGCCCTGTAGAGAAAGTCAGTTGGAATGATGCACAGGAATACATAAACAAACTTAATCAAAAGACAGGCAAGAATTACCGTCTTCCAACAGAAGCAGAATGGGAATATGCAGCAAGAAGCGGCGGCAAGAACGAGAAATATGCAGGTTTTTCCAATGAGAGTGAACTATACCTGTATGCAAATTTCTGTGATAGCAATTGTGAATATGACTGGAAGACAAAAAATCAGGACGATGGATATAAGAACACATCCCCTGTCGGTAAGTACAAGCCCAATGGACTTGGGATATACGACATAACAGGCAATGTATGGGAATGGGTGAATGACTGGTATGATGATAGATATTACAAAAGCAGTCCTAAAAATAATCCGGGAGGTGCAAGTAGTGGTGAATATCGCGTGCTTCGCGGCGGTTCGTGGGACTTCACTCCGCAGACCTTGCGGGCATCTAACCGCTATTGGATCAAGCCTGCGATTTGGACCAACAGCTACGGTTTTCGTCTGGCGTTCTCCGCCCATTAGTTATTTTCTGAGTTCTAAAATTCTATTTTCTGGGTTTTTTTTAATGGGGTACAGGGGCGGCAGCCCCTGTCCGCGGTGTTTTTTGAAATGTGATATTTTTGTAGTGCGAGCCGTAGTGCGAGGCTAAAGCCTCGCACTACAAAAATGAATCAAGGCGAACCTGAAGGTTCGCACTACGGTAAAACAAATAAGGCGAGGCTAAAGCCTCGCACTACACTACACAAAATGATTAAGAAATATCAGAAACGTGTCAGGTTGAAGGAATTTTCCTACAAAGGATGTTATAGATATTTTATTACCATTGTTACAGATAGAAAAAATAAAATATTTATCAGTAATGAAATCGTTGACCGTATATTAGAGATATTTAAAGACCTCTCTATTAGTTGTCAGTTCATTGTGTGGGCATATTGTTTTATGCCCGATCATTTTCATGTATTGATAGAGGGCAAAAGTCAGGATTCCGATATGAAAGAATTACTATCCAGATTCAAACAAAAAACCGCCTTTGAATTTAAGAAGGCATATCAAAAAAGACTCTGGCAGGAAAACTATT
Organism: Deltaproteobacteria bacterium; assembly: GCA_016234925.1. Lineage (GTDB taxonomy): Bacteria > Desulfobacterota > GWC2-55-46 > UBA9637 > GWC2-42-11 > JACRNI01. Next base: position 3,116 of record JACRNI010000159.1, read on the forward strand.
ACGAGCATGTTCTGATAAAAGATGAAGATACGAGAAAGGCAGCAAGATATATCTTTGAAAATCCGATAAGAAAGGGATTGGTAAAAGATGTGTCGGATTATCCTTATATTGGCTCTTTTGAGGGCAGCATAAAGGACATTTGTTTTAGTCTGTAGTTTTTTTGTAGTGCGAGGCCGTAGTGCGAGGCTTCAGCCTCGCTGATCCGAAGCGAGACTAAAGTCTCGCACTACGAAAATGAATCAAGGCGAACCTGAAGTCTCGCACTACGGTAAAACATGTCAACCTATTTATGCCGTTCACTATAAAGGGGGCAACTATCAAAGAGTCTCCTATATTCATAAAAACCTACGACTTCACCAAAATGGCTTCTTGAGCATACAATCAAATTTCCCAAAAGCCAGAGGTTTGTCATGGCTAATCGGGGATGACTTGCTTGAGCCTTTTAGGAGAAAGAGGGGAATACCTATTGGAAATCTTACAAGCCAATTTTTTGCAAATATATATTTAAATGACCTTGACCATTTCATAAAAGAGGTATTAAAATGCAGATACTACATAAGATATGTTGACGATATAGCCATACTTGATGACAGCAAGGAAAGATTGTGGGATATAAAGGGTGCAATCGAAGAATACCTTGAAAAAGAGAGATTGAAATTGCATCCCAAAAAATGTATGGTATCTCCTGTATCCATTGGGACTGACATGCTTGGTTACAGGGTGTTTCCTGCGCACAGACTATTAAGAAAAGACAACAGCATGGGGTTTATGGAAAAAATGAAAAATATGAGCAAACTTTATCAGAAAGACATTTTACATTGGAAGGATATAAATCCATCGGTTCAGAGTTGGCTTGGACATGCAAGTCATGCGGATAGTTACGGGTTGAGAAGGGAGATATTCGGCAGAATAACTTTCTGCAGGGGTTTGTAGAATTATTAAGGGTCTCATAATAGTCTATACATTGATTATATCTGTCATTCCCGCATGTTTTTAGCGGGAATCCAGAGTATCCAGCATCTGGATGCCCGATTAAAGTCCTCGGGCATGACGGATAAAGGATAGCAGTCTGTAAATACTATTTTGAGACTGTTATTAACTCTTAAAGGAGGTGCGTTATGCTAAAGATAATTTTGGCGGTTCTTTTCATCCTCATCATCCCTGTATTTTCTTTTGCCGATGACTGCGATGATGCGGCGCAGTTGATTGAGTCAGGCAATAAGGTTTTGGAAAAAGATGCAAGCAAGGCTTATGGTTTTTATGATACTGCCTTAAAACTGTGTCCTTCTTCCCCTGACATTCACTACAATATGGGACTGGCATATCTCAAAACCAATAACCTTGACAGGGCGTCATCCGAATTTCAAAAGACCATTGAACTCAAGCCCGAACATGAAAAGGCATACACCAATCTTGTATACATCCTTATAGAAAAGGGAAAAGATATAAGCAAGGGCATAACCA